>DATEDE010000216.1:0-8347 GCA_035286545.1 Actinomycetota bacterium
ACCACATCATGTCGTTGTACGGGATCGAGCCGCCCGACGAGGTCACGCCGGAGTCCCCGGCGAGCTGATCGGGCACGCTCACGTCCGACGCCTGCGGGTTGATCGCCGCGACCTCGCGGTTCAGGAGGGCGTTGATCTCCGCCGCCTGGTCGACGACGGGGATCATCGTGACCTGGTCGAGCAGAGGGATCCGGTCCTCCACCCAGTAGTTGTCGTTGCGGACGAGGACCGCCTGCTCCACGCTCCAGGACTCGAGGATCCACGGCCCACCCGAGAACGGCATGCCGTCCACCATGTCGTTAGACAGGTCCGGCTTCTCCGGGTCAGCGTCGGGAAACGCCGCCTTCTCCAGGATGAAGTCGAAGGCGCCGCCGAACAGGAACGCCCAGTCCGCGTACGGGGCCTTGAAGTTCAGCACCGTGGTAAGCGGGTCGGGGCAGTCGACCGACTCGATCTGGTCGTACCCGGCCAGGTAGTACGTGCCCTTCGTGTTCACGAACGCCGCCCACGTGAAGGCCCAGTCGTCACAGGTGATCGGCGTGCCGTCCGCCCACACGGCATCCGGGTTCAGGCTGTAGGTGACCGTGAACGGGTCCACCGTCACGGTGCCGGCCTCGATGCTCGGGATCTCCGTGATCAGCGGTCCCGGGACGAGGTTCCCCTCGAGGTCGATCTCCACCGCCTTCGATGTCACGTGAACGAAGACCGACTGCTGCGCCCACGACAGCGAGGCGCATGCCGTCACGATGATGTTGATGCACTCGGGCCACTGCTCGGCTCCGATGACGATGTTGCCGCCGGTCCTCACCTCTCCGGTGGCCCCGGTGGCGGTGGCCCCGGTGGCCGTGGTCGCCCCCGTCGGCGCGCCCCCTTCGTCGTCGCCGCCGCACGCCGCGGCCACCAAGGCGACGACCGCCAGCAGGGCGATGAGCTTCAGGCCCGATCTCTTCATCGCGATCCTCCTTCTCCTCCGCGAACCGCGGCTACCTTACCCGTGCCCCCAGCGCCACGCAATCGGCTGCCAAGCGACGGCACCACCTCCATCTACGTGCGGATCGGAGCCGAGGGGTTGCCTCCAAGTCCGCGGCTCCAAGGGTGCGCGCATCCGCCACGACCGTGCGTGCCTACGGCCTCAGCAGGTCGACGAGCCTCGGGACCGCCTCGACCCCTCGGAGCGTGCCGAGCGACCCGGCGGCACACGCTCGCTCGCCGAAGGCGTCGGTTCCGTCGGGCGTCACCGGACCGCCGGAAACGATGAACGGGACGGGGTCCGCCGTGTGGGCCTTCCGCACGCACGAGGTGGCGTGGTCCGCGGTGACGGACACCACCGTGGCCGACATGTCGAGCCTTGGGAGGACCTCGCCGAAGAATGCTCGGTCGATCAGCTCGATCACGTCGCGCTTGTCCTCGGCCCGCCCGTCGTGCGCAGGGATGTCCGGACCCTTGATGTGCACGTACAGGGCGTCGTGCCCTCCGAGGGCGTCGGCGGCCAGCCCCGCCCACGCCGCGTAGTCGCCCTCGGCTACCAGGCGCGGGGCATCCACCGTCGCCATCCCGAGGAGGATCGCGATGCCTCGTTCGACGGGCATCTCGACGAAGCACCCCCAGTCCGGACCGAACCGTTCCTTGATGGGCTGCAGGGCCGGCCGGTGGTCCCCGCCGTCCCTGATGAGGATCAGGTTCCCCGGCAGCTTGCCATCGGCCCGGCGCCGCGCGTTCACCTCCGAGGAGTCGAGGATCCTCGCCGAGCCCTCCACGAAGTCGTTCGTGAGCTCGGCTGCGCGCCGGGCACCCTCGGTGTCCTCGAGGGGCTCGCAGCGGACAACCACGGGCTCGAACGTCTCGAGCGCCACGCCCAGGCGGCCGTCCTTCCTGTACGCGGGATCGGTGTTCGTCACCTCGGCAGAGAGCGGTCCCTCGGTGGAGCGGATCACGAGCGCGCCTCGGTGCTCCACCGTTGCCCGGAGCTCGAAGGCGGCGTTCGGCAGGGTAAGGCCGTCGTTCACCTCGGCCGCCAGCGAATGGGACTCCTCCGACGTGAGGTCCCGCCCGACCCGACGATCGACGATCTCGGGCCAGTCGGCCGTGGCGAAGTTCACGCGGTACGCGAGATCGCCGTCGTGGAAGTCCATCCCGATGCCGATGGCTTCGACCACGCCCCGGCCCGGGTGCTCCTCGCGCGGGTCGTAGCCCAAGATCGCGAAGACCGCTATGTCGGACTCGGGGGCGATCCCCTCCCCCACCGTCACGACCGAACCCGTCTTCCCTTGCCGCGCAAGTGCGTCGAGGAAGGGCGTGTGCGCAGCCTCCAGTGGGGTCCGGCCGTCGAACTCGGGGACCGGGTCGTCGCCTAGGCCGTCGAGACAGACGTACAGGAGACGCCTCATGTCCGGTACTTGACGATCAGCGCCAGTTCCTCGGGATCCAGGCTCGCGCCGCCGACCAGAGCGCCGTCGATCTCCGGATGCGCCATGAAGTCGCGGATGTTGCCGGCCTTGACGCTGCCCCCGTACTGGACGCGGATCGCCGCGGCCACGGCATCGCCGAAGACCTTGCCGACCGTCGCCCTGATCAGGCCGATCACCTCTCCGGCGTCCGACGGCTCGGCGTTGCGCCCGGTGCCGATCGCCCAGACCGGCTCGTACGCGAGCACGAGCCTTTCGGCATCCGAGGGGTTCACGCCCGCGAGCCCGGCGCGGACCTGCCCCGCCACCCGTTCCTCGGTGTTGCCGAGATCGCGCTCCTGCAGCGTCTCCCCGACACACAGGATGGGCGTCATCCCGTGCGCGAACACGGCCCGCACCTTCTCGTTCACGACGGCGTCGTCCTCACCGAAGAGCTGGCGCCGCTCCGAGTGCCCCACGATCACGTAACGCACGCTCAGGGCCTTCAGCATCGGCGCTGAGACCTCGCCCGTGAAGGCGCCCTGGTCCTTCGGGTGCACGTCCTGCGCACCGAGCGCGTAGGCCAGACGATCGGCCTGGATCAGCGTCTGGATCGCCCGCAGGGCGGTGAACGCCGGGCACACCACCACCTCTACCCGGTCGGCGTCGCCCTCGTCGAGCAGGTAGGAGAGCTTCTGTACGGCCTGGATCGCCTCCAGGTGCGTCTTGTGCATCTTCCAGTTCGCCGCGATGATCGGCCGCCTCGCGCTCACTCCGCCTCCTCCAGGATCGCGATCCCCGGGAGCGAGCCGCCCTCCAGGAACTCGAGCGACGCTCCGCCGCCGGTGGACAGGTGATCGAACCCGTCGACGAGCCCGTACTTCTTCACCGCCGCGAGCGAGTCGCCTCCGCCCGCCACGGTGAACGCGCGCGCCCCGGCGATCGCGGTAGCGACCCCGCGCGTCCCGGCGCTGAACGGCTCGAGCTCGAACACGCCCATCGGTCCATTCCATAGGATCGTCCGTGCCTCAGCGATCGTTCGGACGAACTCCTCCACGGCTCGAGGGCCGATGTCCAGGCCCCTCTCTCCCCGTGGCACCTCGCTGGAGGGCACCGTGTGACGGGGAGCCTCGGCGGCGGCCTCGGGAGCTGCGACGACGTCCTCCGGCAGCTGGAGCATGACGCCGAGCTCGTCGGCGCGGGCCCTGGCGGCGCGGACGTCCTCGAACCGGTCCGGCTCGAGCAGGCTGGCGCCCACCTGCCCGCCCTCGGCCGCGATGAACGTGAACGCCATGGCCCCGCCGATCAGCAGCGCGTCGACCCTTTCGACGAGGGAGCCGATCGTGGCCAGCTTGTCGGAGACCTTCGCTCCGCCCAGGACCGCTACGTACGGACGATCGGGCTCGCCGAGCAGGCGCGACAGCGCCGCCACCTCACGCTCGAGGAGTCGCCCGGCCACCGCCGGCCGCCCCTGCTCCAGCATCACCCGAGGCAGCGCCGAGACCGAGGCGTGGGCCCGGTGAACGGCTCCGAACGCGTCGTCCACGTACAGGTCGGCGAGGTTGGCGAGGCGCAACGCGAACGCGCGATCGTCCGTCTCCTCCCCGGGGTCGAAGCGCAGGTTCTCGAGCAGCACCACCCGGCCCGGCTCGAACGCGAGCGCCTCGCACGACCGCTCGACCTCGGCGGTCAGCACCCCGTCGCTCGGGACGTACTCGACGACCCGCCCCAGGAGCTCGGCGAGCAGCACCCCCACCGGTCCCAGGCGAGCGGCCTCGTCCACCTTCCCCTTCGGCCTGCCGAGGTGCGAGGCGAGGACGAGCGAGGCGCCACGCTCGATCAGCTCGGTAAGGGTGGACATCGTAGCCCGCACCCTCGAGTCGTCGATGATGGCGCCTTCCCTCATCGGAACGTTCAGGTCGACGCGCACGAATACGCGCCTACCGTAGAGGTCGCCCAGGTCGTCGAGCGTTCTCAGCCGCACGGTCGGCTACAGCGAGGCGGCGACGAGCGCGACGAGGTCCACCAGGCGGTTGGAGTACCCCCACTCGTTGTCGTACCAGCCGATGACCTTCGCGACGTTGCCCATCGCCATCGTGGCACCGGCGTCGAACGTGCACGATGCGGGGCTCCCGACGATGTCGCTGGAGACGATCGGGTCCTCCGTGTAGACGAGCTTGCCGGCTAGCGGTCCAGTTTCTGAAGCGGCCCGGTACGCGGCGTTGAGCTCCTCCACGGTCGCCTCACGCTTCAGCGTCGCAACGAGGTCGGTGACCGAGCCGTCGGGAACCGGGACGCGCATGGCGAGGCCGTCCAGCTTGCCCTTGAGGTGTGGCAGGACAAGGCCCGTGGCCTTCGCCGCACCCGTTGAGGTCGGGATGATGTTGAGGGCGGCCGCCCTCGCTCGCCGTAGGTCCGGATGTGGCAGGTCCAGGATCTGCTGATCGTTCGTGTAGGCGTGGATCGTGGTCATGAACCCGGTCTCGATCCCGAACGCGTCGTCCAGGACCTTGGCCATGGGCGCGACGCAGTTGGTCGTGCACGAGGCGTTCGAGATCACGTTGTGCTGGGAGGGGTCGTACCGGTCCTCGTTCACGCCGAGCACCACGGTCAGGTCCTCACCCTTGGCCGGGGCGCTGATGATGACCTTCTCGGCGCCGGCCTCGATGTGCCTGTCGGCCTTGTCGCGGTCGGTGAACAGACCTGTTGACTCGATCACGACCTGCGCCTCGAGCTCCTTCCACGGCAGCTCGACGGGGTCGCGGACCGCGAGCACGCGGAGCTCGTCGCCGTCGACCATGATCCCGTTCTCGGAGACGCCGATCTCGCCGTCGAAGCGCCCGAGCACCGAGTCGTACTTCAGCAGGTGCGCGAGCGTAGCGGCGTCGGTGATGTCGTTCACCGCTACGAAGTCCCAATCCTTGCCGAGGGCCTTGGCGGCCCGGAAGAAGTTGCGGCCGATCCGTCCGAAGCCGTTGATGCCGATCTTCACGCTCATGTCGTCCTCCTGGCGGGGGTTCGGTCCATCCTAGCCAAACGCCCTCGAGGCGGTCCCGGCGGGCCCGTTCAGCGGTCGAGGTCGCGGTGCGAGACCGAGGCGCCGAGCCCCTTGTCCCGGAAGAAGCGCGCGAGGTCCTCTACGACCACGACGGAGCGGTGGCGGCCGCCGGTGCACCCGATCGCCACGGTCAGGTAGGACTTCCCCTCGGCGACGAACCCGGGGACCATGAAGCCCAGGAGCGAGCGCAGGCGCCGCAGGAACTCCCGGTACGTCTGCTGCCCCTGGACGTACTTCCGCACCCGCTCGTCCGTGCCGGGTAGGGGGCGAAGCTCGTCGATCCAGTGCGGGTTGGGCAGGAAGCGGCAGTCGATCACCAGGTCCGCGTCGCGCGGCGTGCCGAACTTGTAGCCGAAGGACAGCAGCTGAACCTGGAGACTCTCATCCGGCGGGGCGTCGGAGAACGCGTCCCGGATCTTGTCCCGGAGCTCGTGCGGCGTGAGCCCGGACGTGTCCAGGATCAGATCGGCGTCCCCGCGCAGGCTCTCCATCATCAGGCGCTCCTTCCGGATCCCCTCGACGACCCGGTCGGCGGGCGCCAGCGGGTGCCGGCGGCGCGTGGCCTCGTAGCGGTTCACCAGATCCTGGTCGGAGGCCTCTAGGTACAAGATCCGGTACCGGACGTTCAGCTCCTCGAGCTCCTCGAGCGCCTTGGAGAGCTCACCGAAGAACACCCCGCCGCGTACGTCCAGCACTATGGCGATCCGCCCGGGTCCACCCGGGCGCGACGCGAGCTCGGCCATCTTCGGCAGCAGGCTGGGAGGCAGGTTGTCCACGACGAAGTAGCCGAGGTCCTCGAGGCTCCGGGCCGACTCGGAGCGCCCCGCCCCCGAGAGCCCGGTGATGATCGTGAAGCCCGGCCCCTCGGGCCTCCGCCGGGTCCGGCTGGCGCGTCGGCGTCCGGCGGGCGGCTCGGCGGCGCGGGGGCTCACGCGCTCTCCCTGCGTTGCGCCGGCGCGACCCCCGTGAGGCGCTCGTTCACGGCCCTGGCCAGCTCGGGTCCGATCCCCGGCGTAGCGGCGATGTCGTCCACCTCGGCGCGCGCCAGACGCGAGAGCGATCCGAACCTCTTAAGGAGGGCCTTCTTCCTCGATGGCCCGATGCCGGGCACCTCGTCCAGCGGCGAGGCGAGCGCGCGCCGCGCCCGCTTCTGCCGGTGGTACGTGACCGCGAATCGGTGGGCCTCGTCGCGCAGGTGCTGAAGCACGAACAGCGCCTCGGATCCCCTCGGGATCAGCAGAGGGTCGGGCCTCTCCGGGAAGTAGACCTCCTCCAGGCGCTTGGCCAGCCCGATCGCCGGGATGTGGACATCGGCGTCGGCGAGCGCCTTCGTGGCGGCCGACAGCTGGCCGCGGCCCCCGTCCACCACGATCAGCGAAGGCGGGTAGGCGAAGCGCCTTCGCTCCCCCGGTTGCGGGTCGCGGTCCAGGGTCAGGCGCGCGAGGCGGCGCGCGAGCATCTCCTCCATGCTGGCGAAGTCGTCCTGGCCGGGGACGCCCCTGATCTCGAAACGCCTGTAGTCGGCGCGCTTGGGCAGGCCGTCCTCGAACACCACCATCGAGCCGACCTTGTCCGTGGGCCCCAGGTTCGAGATGTCGTAGCACTCGATGCGCAGCGGCGCCTGTTGGAGCTCGAGCAGCCCGCCGAGCTCGGTGAGGGCCCGCGACCGCGCCCCGAAGTCCGACGCCCGCCGGAGCTTGTGGCGCTGGAAGTGCTCGCGCGCGTTCTGCGTCACGGTCTCCATCAGCTTGCGCTTGGTCCCGCGCTCCGGGATCCCGAAGCGCACGGACCCGTCCCGGCGTTCGGCCAGCCACGTCGAGAGCAGGTCAACGTCGTCGGGGATCGCCGGGACCAGGACCCGCGGCGGGACCTCGGGGCGCTCCATGTAGAGCTCGCGGACGAACGAGCCGACGAGCCCCGGCAGGTCGAGGTCCTCCACCCGGTCCACCACCCAGCCCTTGCGGCCTCTCACCCGGCCCCGGCGGACGAAGAACACCTGGAACGCCGCCTCGAGGTCGTCCTCGGCGACGCCGACGACGTCGAGGTCCTCGGGCTGCGACAGGACCATCTCCTGGGTCTCCAGCGCCCGGCGGGCGGCCACGAGCTGGTCGCGGAGCTTGGCCGCGAGCTCGAACTCCTCGCGCTCGGCTGCGGCCCGCATCTCACGATCGAGCCGGTCCAGGACCGGGCGTTCGTTCACCGCCAGGAAGTCGGCGAGCGCGTCCACGTGGTCCCGGTAGCTCTCCTCGGTGACGCCGGTCAGCTCCGGCACGCAGGGGCCGGCACAGCGCCCGATGTCGTAGTAGAGGCATGGCCGCTTCGCCCGGGCCCGTTGGTCGAAGAACGCGTTCGAGCACGTCCGGACGGGGAAGACCCTGGTCAGCGCGTCGAGGGTCTCGCGTATCGCGTACGCGTGCCCGAAAGGCCCGAAGTACCGAACGTTCTTCCGCTTGGCGCCCCGCAGGACCTGTGCCCTGGGCCACCGCTCCCCCACCGTCAGGGCGAGGTACGGGTACGACTTGTCGTCGCGGTAGCGGACGTTGAACCGGGGCCGGTGCTCCTGGATCAGGTTGTACTCGAGCATCAGAGCGTCCACCTCGGTCGAGGCCACGATCCACTCCACCGAGGCTGCGGCGGCGGTCATCGCCTCGGTCCGGGGGTGGAGGTCGCGGGCCCAGTAGTTCGCGAGGCGCTTGCGCACCGAGCGGGCCTTCCCCACGTAGATCACGCGTCCGTCGGCGTCCCGGAACAGGTAGGCGCCCGGCGCGTCGGGGATCGACGAGGACTCGGGTCGCGGCAGGCTCACGCGGGCAATCGTAGCGCGGCGACCTGCGAAGACCGGGATGGAAGCCGGGGCCGGGTCCTCAGGTGACGACGACGGAGCCGTTCATCGTCGGATGGACGA
>DATEDE010000217.1:0-3501 GCA_035286545.1 Actinomycetota bacterium
GGGACGACGACCGTCGTGGCCACGCTCGTGGACCTGGTGAGCGGCGGGGCCGCCGCGGTCGAGTCCACGATCAACCGGCAGGCCCCGTTCGGGGCGGACGTGATCGCTCGGATGGGTCACGCGATGACCGGCGCGGAGGCCCTGGGCGATCTGCGATCTGCGGTGCTCGACACGGTGAACGGGCTCATCGAGAGCGTGTGCGCCACCGCCGGCGTCGAGCGCGAGCACGTCTACGAGATGGTCGTGGTCGGCAACGCGACGATGCTGCACCTGCTGCTCGGCGTCGATCCGCGGTCGATCGCGCTGTCGCCGTTCGTCGCGACGTTCCTGGAGCCGAAGGACCTGCGCGCCTCGGAGATCGGCATCGACATCCAGCCGGACGGGCGGGTGGCGCTCTTCCCGTCGATCGGCGCGTACGTGGGGGCGGACGTCGTGGGCGACATCGTCGCGACCGGACTCGCGCGCGAGGATACGGTGCGCCTGCTGATCGACGTCGGAACCAACGGCGAGATCGCATGCGGCAACGCGGACCGGGCGGTGGCGACGGCCGCACCCGCCGGCCCGGCGTTCGAGGGCGGGCAGATCCTGCACGGGATGCGTGCCACCGAGGGCGCGATCGAGGGCGTCGTCATCGACGACGAGGGCGTTCACCTCCAGGTGATCGGGGGAGACGTGACCCCGCGTGGGATATGCGGCTCGGGGCTGATCGACGCGGTGGCGCAGCTCCGCCTCGTCGGCCTGCTGAAGGAGAACGGGATCCTGCTCTCGGCCGAGGAGGCGACGCTCTCGGACCACCCGCTCGCCGACCGGATCGTCGACCGCGACGGGATCCGGGCGTTCGAGCTCGCCGAGGGTGTGCTCCTCACCCAGCTCGACGTGCGCGAGCTCCAGTCGGCGAAGGGCGCGATCGCCACGGGCATCGAGGTCGCGATGGCCGAGCTCGGCGTCGGCGCCGAGGATCTGGACGAGGTCATGCTGGCCGGCTCCTTCGGGACCTACATCAACCCGGCGAGCGCGCGGGTCGTCGGCCTGGTGCCGCCGGTGCCCGTCGAGAAGATCCGCGCCGTCGGCAACGCCGCGAGCGAAGGCGCGAAGATGGGGCTGATGTCCTTCCGCGAGCGCGAGGTGGCCTTCGAGCTTCCCGCGTTCGTCGAGTACCTCGAGCTCTCCGGGGCGGCCGACTTCAACGACCGGTTCATCGCGAACCTCGCCTTCCCGACGCTCGAGTCGCTGGAGCGCACGGAGTGACGGCCACCGGCGCGCCGGTCGCGTTCATCGCGTGCGGTGCGGTCGCGCAGGACACCGCGGCGATCGTGAAGGCTCGAGGCTGGCACGCCGACGTCCACGGCATCTCGAGCGACCTGCACATGACGCCGCTCGAGATCGGACCGGCGGTCGAGGCCAAGCTACAGGACCTCCTGCCGAGGTACGAGCGCGTGATCGTCGTGTACGGTGACTGCGGCACCGGCGGGCGCCTGGACGCCGTGCTCGCGAAGTACCCGGCGGCGCGCCCTGCCGGCTACCACTGCTTCCAGTGGTACGCCGGCGACCTGTACGAGCGGTTCAACGACGACATCGGCATCTACTTCCTGACCGACTGGCTCGTGCAGAACTGGGACCGAGCCGTGGTCCACGGACTCGGGCTCGACCGGTTCCCGTGGCTGAAGGACGAGTACTTCGGCAACCTCACGCGGATCCTGTTCGTCCGCCAGCACCCAGACCCCGAGCGCGAGGCTCGCGCCCGCGAGATCGCCGCGTGGATGGGCAAGCCGCTGGAGATCCACGACCTCGGGGTGAAGCCCCTGCAGGACCTGCTCGTTCCGCTCATGGAGGAGACGACGGATGTTCGTTCCTGAGGAAGGCATCAAGGTCCTGTCGGATGAGCAGGTGGCCACGCTGCACGAGACCGCGATGCGGATCTGCGAGGAGATCGGCCTGGACGTCTTGCACGAGGGCGCCCGCAAGCTCCTTGCCGAGGCCGGTCTGAAGGTGCAGGACGACCGCGTGTCCTTCGACCGCGGCTTCCTGATGGAGCAGGTCGCGAAGGCGCCGGCGCGGTTCACGCTTCAGGCGCGCGACCCGGCCAAGACCCACGAGGTCGGCGGCCCGTCGCCGCTATGGATGAACGTCGGCGGCCCGCCCTTCGCGAGCGACCTCGAGGGCGGGCGCCGCAGCGGCACGCTGGCGGATCACGATGCGCTCGTGAAGCTCACGCACGCGGCGAAGGTCCTGAACTGCGTGCAGACCGGCGCGGTCGAGGCGATGGAGCTCGACGTGCACACGCGCCACATGGATATGGAGTACTCGACGATCCGCTGGAGCGACGAGCCGTACGCGACGTACGGCACGAACGGTCCGAAGGCGCGCGACGGCATCGAGATGGCCGCCATCGTTCACGGCGGGCGCGAGGCGATCGAGCGCGATCCGGCGCTGATCGGCATCGTGAACTCGAACTCGCCTCTCGTCTGGGACTTCAAGATGGTCGATGCGCTCATCGCGTGGGCCGAGGCGAACCAGGCGATCGCGGTCACGCCTTTCCTTCTGGCGGGAGCGACCGCGCCCGTCAGCGTGAGCGGCGGGCTCGCGCAGCAGGTGGCCGAGTGCCTGAGCGGCGTCGCGATAGCGCAGCTCGTTCGACCCGGGACGCCGTGCCTGTACGGGTCGTTCTTCACGGCGATCGACATGCGCTCGGGCGCGCCGGCGTTCGGCACCCCTGAGTCGATCTACGGGGTGCTCGCAGGCGGGCAGCTCGCGCGGAACTACGGGTTGCCGTACCGCGGTGGCGGAGGGCTCGCGAGCGCGAACACCGTCGACGCCCAGGCCGCGGCCGAGTCGACGCTGATGCTGTGGGCCACGGTGCTCTCGCGCGCCGACGTAGTGCTCCACGCCGCCGGCTGGCTGGAGGGCGGACTGACGGCCTCCTTCGAGAAGTTCGCGCTGGACGTAGAGCTGCTGGAGCAGTTCGCGCACACGATGCGCGGTATCGGGTTCAGCGACGAGGAGTTGGCGTTCGACGCCTTGAAGGAGGTCGGCCCCGGCGGGCTGTACCTGGCTTCCGAGCACACGATGGTCCACTTCAAGGAGTGGCTCACGATGAGCCCGCTGTTCACCACGCCGGACATCGCGACGTGGGAGGGGATGGGCTCGCCCGATGCTCGCCGGCGGGCGTTCGATTCCTGGAACGAGCTCCTCGCCTCGTACGAGGATCCGGGCATCGACGAGGCCGTGGACGAGGAGGTCCGTGCCTACGTCGAGCGTCGCAAGCAGGATCCCGTCGACGACGAAGACTGAGCGAGGCGGCTCGGACCCGTTCGAGGCTGACGATCACCGGGTTCGCGACCCCGCCCCGATTTGCCCTCGGAGCCATCGGAGCGCGAGGATGGCCGAGCTCATCGGAGGAAGGGGGAGGTATGCGCGGGAAGACGAGGATCATGCTCGCGGCCGCGAGCGTCGCGGCGGTGGCGCTGGTGATCTCGCTCGTGAGCGTGTCGACGGCCGCGA
>DATEDE010000218.1:0-12007 GCA_035286545.1 Actinomycetota bacterium
CTCGGCCGGCACGTCACGGCGATCCGGCCGGGACCGCGCGAGGTGGTGCTCGAGACGACCCGCGGACGCGTGCTGGCCTCGAACGTGATCGCGTGCGCGGGACTACAGTCGGACCGCGTCGCCGCGATGACCGGCGAAGCGCCCGGCGCACGGATCGTCCCGTTCCGAGGCGACTACGCGGTCCTGCGGCGGCACGCCCGAGGCTTGGTGCGCGGCCTGATCTACCCTGTGCCGGATCCCGCGTTCCCCTTCCTGGGTGTCCACCTCACCCGGCGGATCGGCGGCGAGGTCTGGGCGGGCCCGAACGCGGTCCTTTCCTTCGCGCGCGAACGGTACGGGCGCTTCTCTATCGACGCGCGCGACCTGGCGGACACGCTGCGGTTCCCGGGCTTCCGGCGGCTCGCCCGCCGTCACTGGCGATCCGGGTTACGCGAGCTCGGCCGGGACTGGTGGCGACCTACCTTCGTCGCGGCGTGCCGCCGGCTCGTCCCGGCCCTTGGGCCGGAGGACGTGGAGTGGGGGCCGAGCGGGATACGCGCGCAGGCCGTGCTGCCCGACGGCTCGCTAGCCGATGACTTCGACCTCGCGGACGGCGACCGCGTCCTCCACGTCCGCAACGCGCCCTCCCCCGCCGCCACGGCGAGCCTGGCGATCGGCCGGGTGCTCGCCGAGCGCGCCGCCGAGCGCTTCCAACTGCCCTGACGTGCGGTCCAAGCCGGGGCTGGCGGGTTTGAACGGCCGTGCATACACTTGCCTCACGCTTCCCCGACTCGGAGGTACCCAGATGCAGGTCCGGGACATCATGCACACCGACGTGAAGGTCACTTCTCCCGAGGACACGTTCGAGCAGGTCGCCCGGGCGCTCCACGAGCACGAGATCTCCTCGGTCGTGGTCATGGACGGCGCGAACCTCGCCGGCATCGTCACCGAGCGCGACCTGGTGAACCTCGTGTCCGAGGGCGGCGACCCCAAGGCCACGAAGATCGGCGAGCGGATGACCCGGGATCTCGACACGGTCGGACCCCGGACCGACATCGCGGAGGCGGCCGACCACATGGCGCGCCTGAAGATCCGTCACCTGCCGGTGCTGGAGGAGGGCGAGCTCGTCGGGATCATCTCGATCCGCGACCTCACGAACTGGGCGGTGCAAGAGCTCACGGCCGGTCACGAGCTGCCCGACCTCGAGCGGAGTCACGCCGCCCTGCGTTCGGCCGTCGAGATCAACAAGTAGGGTCAACCGCCGCCCGCGTCCCGCCGGACGTCACAGACACGACCCCTGGGGTCAGCGGCCGGCGAGCGCACTCAGGGCGGTGAAGGCCTCGGGGTCGCACAGGGACGAGCCCAGGCGAACGGGGTCGTATCGGTCGCCGTGGCAGTCCGAGCCCCCGGTGGGGACCACGCCGAGGCGCTCGGCGAGCGCTCGGTAGTGCCCCCGCTTGTCTTCGTCATGGTCGGGGTGGTCCGCCTCGAGGCCCCCCATGCCCGCGGCGGTCATGCGCTCGATCAGCACCTCGGGGACCGAGGACTCGTCGCCCCACATGCCCGGGTGCGCGAGCACGCACACCCCGCCCGCGGAGCGGATCAGCCCGACGGCGTCGACGGGGTCGAGCGCGTGCTTGGCGACGTGCGCGGGGCGCCCGTCGGCGATCCACAGGTCGAACGCCTCCTTCTCGGTCGCTACAACGCCGGCCTCGACCATCGCCTGGGCGACGTGCGGCCGGACGATGTTCTCCCCACCCGCGATGTCGCGCACGCGCTGGAATGAGATGTCGAATCCAAGGTCCTGAAGCTTCTCGACCATCAGCTCGCCACGGCGGAAGCGGTCGTCGCGTAGGCGCTGGAGCTCGGCCTGGAGCTCGGCGCTCTCGACATCCATCCAGTAGCAGAGGACGTGGATACTCGTGCGCTCGTACTCGGCCGAGAACTCGACGCCGGGCACGACTTCGACGCCGACCTCGACGCCGATCGCGAGCGCCTCGGCCAGCCCGTCGGTCGTGTCGTGGTCCGTCAGAGCGACCACGTCCAATCCGCGCTCGGCGGCCAGGCGCACGACCTCGGCGGGCTCGAACGTCCCGTCCGAGCGGTTCGAATGCGTGTGGAGGTCGATCCCGGGCACGCCGCTCATGCTCGCAGACGCCGCCGACGCCCGTCAGGCGCGGTCGACGAGCGTGGGGATGATGTCGGCCACCGTCCGGGTGCCGGCGAGAGCCATCGCGTTCTCCAGCTCCATGCGCAAGATCCGGAGCACGTCCGCCACGCCCTCCTCCCCCGCCACCGCGAGCCCCCAACACACCGGCCGGGCCACCATCGCCGCGTTCGCGCCGAGCGCGAGCGCCTTGAACACGTCCGTCCCGCGCCGGAACCCGCCGTCGACGAGCACCGGCACCCGCCCGGCTACTGCCTCGACGACCTCGGGGAACACGGTGATCGGGGCGTGGACCGAGTCGAGCTGGCGGCCCCCGTGGTTGGACACCACGATGCCGTCGACGCCGACCTCCACGGCGATGCGCGCGTCCTCCGCGGTCATGATCCCCTTCAGCAGGAGCGGCACGGGTGCTGCCTCACGGATCCAGGCGAGGTCGTCCCAGGTCAGGTCCGGCGCGTAGGCGAGCTCGTCCCAGGGCAGGCCGATCGGCATCTCGAACCCGTTGCGCGTGTCGCGGTGGCGAAGGCCGTTCTCGGGGAAATCCACCGTGAGCATCACAGCACCGAATCCGGCGGCGTGGACCCGGTGGAGCATCGCCACGGTCGCTCCGCGGTCGGTGAAGACGTACAGCTGCCACCACTTCGCGCCGTCCGACGCGGCCGCGACGTCTTCGAGGTAGCCGACCGTCGTGGTCGAGACCACCATGATCGTCCCCACGCTCGCCGCCGCCCGGGCGGTCGCGAGCTCGCCGTCGGGATGCGCCATCTTCTGGTACGCCCACGGCGCGACGAGCACTGGGAACGCGACCGGCGTCCCTAGGATCTCCGTCGAGGGATCTACGGGCGACGCGCCCGTGAGCATCCTCGGACGGATCACCCAGTCCTGGAACGCCCGACGGTTCTCGGCCAGCGTCCATTCGTCCCCCGCGCCGCCCGCGTAGTAGTCGTACACGTCCTTCGGCAGGCGCTCGCGCGCGAGCGGCTCGTAGTCATCGACGGTGAGGACCTTCGGCTCGTCCACCGTCGGCAGACTAGCCTCAGAGCTGCGAGGGGGGGACCGCCGCCGCCACGACCGTCTCCTGGCCCACCACGCGGAAGAACCCGTCGCTGTAAGCGATCTGGCGCCGCAGGTAGGAGGGCGGGCAGCAGATCGGCTCCCCGCTAGGGTACTGCGCCCCGTACTCCTGGACCTGGCCGGCCGAGACCACCACGACGCCCTTGGTCGTGGGGTCGGGGTGCGCGAGAACCTCGGGCAGGTTCTGCTGCGTGTAGCCGACGATGTCGTAGTCGAGCGTCGCCTCCTCGCCGATCGCTCGGAACCCCACCAGGAGTTCGGTGACCCCGTCGCCGGTCAGGTCGGACTCGAGCACGTTCACGTCGGCCCACCGCTCGCCCGTCGGATCCGAGGCTTGCAGCCACTCGACCCAGCCTGCTTCCTCGGGCACGAACGTGAATATCCGCACCGTGAACGCCGGAGTTCCCGTCGGCGTGGCGCCCTGCTGCGCGACCCAGATCACACGCTGGCCGCCCACCGACACCTCGCCGCACTCGCCGAGCGTCCCCGGCTCGAGCAGAGCGTTGCACGCCACCGCCGCCCCGGCGAGGAAGACCGGCCGGATGCCCTCGAGCAGGATCTGTCCCTCGTTCGAGATCGCGGGCGCCTCACCCGGCGCGGGGGTGGTGACCACCGGCGGCTGGGTGACCGCGACGCCGGGGCTCGGGCTCACCGACGGCGAGGGCGCTGCGGCGGCGGCGGCCTGGTCACCCTCGCCCGTGCGTCCCAGCATGAACCCGATCAGGAACCCCATGCCGAACAGCACGATGCCGCCCGCCACCACGAGCTTGCGGACGTCGCCATTCACGGACGCGACGCTACGACCCGGACGCCCCAGGCACAAGGAAGACCGCTGCTACGATGCGGCCGAGCCCGTGACGACCGCCGCCGACCTCCGAGCCGCCGCGTTCCTGAAGGTCGTGACCTGGGCACGCGTGGCCCTGGTCCCGGCGATCCTGGCGCTGATCCTGGCCGGCCCGGACAACCCCGACGCGTTCACTGCGGCGGCGATCCTGTTCGCCATCGCCGCCCTCACCGACTTCTTCGACGGCCTCCTCGCCAGGCGGTGGGCGCAGGTGAGCGTATTCGGCAACTTCCTCGACACCACGGCCGACAAGCTGCTGGTGTCCGGGGCGCTGGTCGGGTTGCTCGTCGTCGACCGCGTGTCGCCGTGGGTGGCTCTCGTGATCATCGGGCGCGAGGTGCTCATCATCGGCCTGAAAGGCGCTGTCGCATCGACCGGCGATCTCGTGCAGCCCTCGATCTGGGGCAAGGCCAAGGCGAACGTGCAGTTCATGGCGATCCTGCTCGCCATCCTGCGGCCGGGGGAGCCGATCGGCCCGCTGTACCTGGACGAGTACGTGATGATCGCGGCTGCGGTCATCACGGTGCTCTCCGGCGCCGAGTACGTGATGCGGTTCCGGGGAGCGGTTACCGGCGGGTCCCGCCCACCCGGGTGAGCGGACCGGTCCTTGTCACCGGCGGCACCGGCGTCGTCGGCCGGGCCCTGGTCCGGCGACTGGTGGCCGACGATCGTCAGGTGCGAGCGCTCGCACGCTCCGAACGCTCGAGGGTCACGCTGCGCGAGCTCGGGGCCGAGCCGCTCCCCGGCGACGTCCTGGACCCGGCTTCGGTAGAGACCGCGGCGCGCGGGTGCTCGACGGTGTTCCACGTGGCCGGCGTGAACGCGATGTGCCTGCGCAACCCCCGCCCGATGATCCGTACGAACGTGGAGGGTTCGGCCGGTACGATCCGTGCCGCCGCGGCGGCCGGCGTCGCCCGGGTCGTCTACACGTCCTCCGCCTCGGCCATCGGCGAGGCGCACGGCACCATCGGGCGCGAGGACTCGCCCCACCGAGGCTCGTACCTCTCGAACTACGAGCGCTCGAAGCACCTAGCCGAGCGTCGCGTGTTCGAGACCGCGGCCGAGACCGGCATCGAGGTCGTAGCCGTGAACCCATCCTCGGTGCAGGGGCCCGGGCGGGCCACCGGCTCGGCGCGCCTGCTGCTGGACGTCGTGAACGGCCGGCTCCCCGTGCTCGTCGACACCACGATCTCGCTCGTGGACATCGCCGACTGCGCCGAAGGTCACTTCCTGGCCGAGACCCGCGGCGCCCCCGGCGAGCGCCTCATCCTGTCCGGCGCCACCTTCACGATCCGCGAGGCCGTCGGGATGCTCCGACGGATCTGGGGGCTGCCCGAACGCGTGCGGTTCGCGCCGACCTGGGTCGCCTCCGCGGGCGGCGCCGCGATCGGCGCGGGCGCGCGGCTCGTTGGCCGCGACGCGCCGGTCTGTACCGAGGCCGTTCGGGCGCTCCTGCACGGCCACCGATACGACGGCTCGAAGGCGACGCGCGACCTCGGTCTCGCATACACGCCCGCAGAGGAGACGATCCGACGAACCCTTGAGTGGTGCGCCGAACGCGGACTCGTCCCGCCCGCGCGAGCCTGAGCGGACGACCGTAGGATGGGGCCCGCGGAGCCGTGGCACCGCGCCCAACCCGAGGAGGCGAACCCAGATGGATCAACGCCCCGACCGGAACCTAGCGCTCGAGCTCGTCCGCGTGACCGAGGCGGCGGCTCTGGCCGGCGGAAGGTGGGTCGGCCGGGGCGACAAGGTCGCCGCAGACCAGGCCGCCGTCGACGCGATGCGCCTGATGATCGACTCGGTCTCGATGGACGGCGTCGTCGTGATCGGCGAGGGCGAGAAGGACGAGGCGCCGATGCTCTACAACGGCGAGGCGGTGGGCAACGGCGAGGGTCCCGCGTGCGACGTCGCCGTGGACCCGATCGACGGGACGCGCCTGACCTCGGTCGGCCAGCCGAACGCGCTGTCGGTGATAGCGCTCGCCGAGCGCGGGTCGATGTTCTACCCCGGTGCGGCCGTCTACATGGAGAAGGTAGCGACGGGCCCGGAGGCGGCGGGCGCGATCGACATCACCGCCACGCCCGAGGAGAACGTCCGTCTCGTCGCCAAGGCCAAGGGGATCCGGCCCGAGGAGGTCGGTGTAGTGATCTTGGACCGCGATCGCCACACCGAGATCATCCAGCGGGTTCGCGACGTCGGTGCGCGCGTACACCTCATCACCGACGGCGACGTCGCCGGCGCCGTCGCGGCCGCGACCACCCGGCGCTCGGGCCTGGACCTGCTGCTTGGGATCGGCGGAACGCCCGAGGGCGTGATCGCGGCGGCCGCACTGAAGTGCGTCGGCGGCGCGATCCAGGGACGCCTCTACCCGCGCAACGACGACGAGCGCCGCAAGTTGGTCGAGGCGGGGTTCGACATCGAGCGGGTGCTGACGACAGACGACCTCGTCGCGGGGCGCGACGTCTTCTTCGCGGCGACTGGCATCACCGACGGGTCGCTGCTCCGAGGCGTGAAGTACTGGCCGGACGGCGCGACCACGTACTCGATGGTGATGCGCTCGCGCTCGGGCACGGTCCGGATCGTGGAGGCCGAGCATCGGTTCGCCAAGCTCGAGCTGTTCTCCCCGATCGAGTACCGCCGCTAGCCGGATCCCCCCTCGGTCGCTCGTGTCACCCGCCGCTCGGGTCACCCGTCAGGGTTCTGTCAAGGAAGCCCCAGGGTA
Organism: Actinomycetota bacterium; assembly: GCA_035286545.1. GTDB lineage: Bacteria > Actinomycetota > UBA4738 > UBA4738 > HRBIN12 > DASSJM01. The sequence goes on from DATEDE010000218.1 coordinate 6,790, forward strand.
AGGACCGACAGAACCCTGACGGGTGCGCTTGAAGGGCGCAGCCCACCGTCCCTCCCCCCGACCCGGGTCGGATCACGCCTCCGACGCGAGCGAATACATGCCGGTCGAGCCCTTCACGACGGCGCCGGATCGGACGCCCTCGGCCAGCGCCGCGAGCAGAACCTTGCGCACGTCCGGGGTCTCGAACGGGTCGAGGTACCCGCGGCGGAGCGCGAGGTCCTGGATCTTCGTCCAGTGAAGCTCGGCACCCTCCTCGCGCAGGACCGTTAGCGCCGCCTCGAGCGGTTCCATCAGAGCGCCCTCGCTGCGGGCAACACGGCCTCGGCGAGCAGGTCCAGCATCGATGGATCTGGCATCGCGAACCACACGGGCGCCGGGCTCACCACCAGCTCGCTAACGCCGAGCTCCGCGAACGCGCCCAAGCGCTCGAGCACCCGGTCCGGCGTCCCGGCCAGTCCCTCGGACCGCAGCGTCTCCAGCCCAACGGCGTCGGCGACGCCTGTCGGCAGGGTCTCGCGGATCGCCTCCCATCGCCGCGCGAGGTCGGCGTCGTCCTCCCCCACCACCGTGTACAGGCCGAGCGAGAGACGGAGGGTGGCCGGGTCGCGCCCCGCGCGCTCGCAGGCTTCTCGTGCCGCGACGGCTCGCTCGGCGTAGGCCTCGGGCGTCCAGCGCCACGACGCGTTCCACCCGTCGGCGTACCGCGCGGCGAGCCTCAGCAACCGCGGTCCGCCCTTCCCGCCGACCAGGATCGGCGGCCGGGGCTCCTGAGCCGGCGGCGGGTGGTTGAAAGCCTCCCGCAACGCGAACCGCTCGCCCTCGAACGACGCGGGCTCCGGCCCGAAGAGCGCGTCCAGGTACCCGAGCGTCTCCTCGAGCAGAGCGAACCGTTCCGCCACGCTCCCGAACCGCATCCCGAACGCCTCGAACTCCTCGCCGAACCACCCCGCACCCAGGCCGAGCTCGAACCGCCCGCCCGAGAGCCGGTCGATCGCCGTGGCCGACTTCGCGAGCAGTGCGGGGTGCCGGAACCCGGCCGAGAGCACCAGCGTGCCCAGGCGCACCCGGTCGGTGAGCGGTGCGAGCGCGCCGAGGGTCACGACCGGCTCGAGCGTCCCGTACCTCTGAGTGCCGCCGCCGTAGCGCTCGAGCGAGGCGAAGAAGTGGTCGGACATCCACACCGAGTCGAACCCGAGACGCTCGGCGCGTACCGCGACCTGGGCCACGGCATCGAACGTTACCGGTCCACCGCCGGGCAGCGAGAAGTCGTAGTGCGGGAGCGCGAGGCCGACGCGCATCCGCTACATGTACCGGAGCACGTCGGCGGGCCCGGCGACCTCGATCCCCGGCGGCACCTTGATGCCCGAAGGCAGCTTCAGCCGCGGGAAGACCGACACCTCGTCGGCAAGGTGAACCCCGGCGTAGACCACGACCTCGTCGCCGAGCGCGACGCACCCCTCGATGCTCGTCGGGTTGAATGGCTCCGAGCGAACCTCGGACATCGAGCCCACGACCACCTCGGACAGGTGGGCGGCCGGGCCGATGATCGCGCCGTCGCGGATCTGCGAGCGCGAGATCGAGGCGTCGCGCTGCACCTCGATGTCGTCGTCGAGGTTGGACTCGCGGATCCGCACCCCGGGATGGATCTCGCAGAAGCGCCCGATCCGAACCGCCGGACCGATGTCCACCGACCCTTCGGCGATCTTCTCGGCGAGCGTCCTGCCGCTGGTCGCGTCGCGCATCGCGAGCGACTCGGGGGCGATCCACACGTTGCGCTCGGGGTCGAACGGCGGACCCAGCAGCCGGTCCACCGACTCGAACTCGCCAGTGAGCGCGTCGACCATCGTGTCCAGGTAGTCGCGCACGTTGCCGAGATCGCCGATCCGCCGTACGGGGAACACGTCCACCCGGTAGCCGTTGCCCACCAGCCACGGGAGCAGGTCCTTGCCGAAGTCCAGCCGCCGCTCGCGCAGGCGTGCGACCTCGGGGTGGGAGCCCAGCTCGCGGATCCGGTTCGCATCGATCAGGTAGAAGCCGGCGTTCGTCATCAGCGGCAGGCGTTCGAAGTCCTCGTCGCTCTCGGCGTGGAGGTACTCGCGGAGCTCGGCCAGGGTGGGCTTCTCGACGAAGACCTCGACCCGTCCGTCCTCGTCGGCCAGGATCACGCCGTACTTCTCGGCCACCTCGTCGGGCTCGCGCACCATGGCCGCGATCGTCGCGATCGCGCCGCTACGGTGATGCGCCCGGAGCATCGGCGCCAGGTCAAAGTCGATGATCGAGTCGGTGGGGAACACGAGCGCGGGCTGCTGGATGTCCCAGTACTCCATCATCCTCATCGCCGAGTCCGCGCTGCCCCTCGAGAGGGTGTCGTACTTGACGGGCGAGTACTTCACGTCGACGCCGAAGCCCTCGCCGTACCCGATCATCACCTTGATCTGGTAACGGTTCTCCTTCCCGTGGGCGATGACGTAGTAGTCCTTGATCCCCTCGGCGGTCAGGACCTGCAGGACCCAGCGGATAAGCCGGCGGCCCAGGAAGGACATCGCGGCCTTTGAACGCAGGTAGCCGGGCGCCTTGAGGGTGAGCGGCCGGGCCCGGATCCCTTGCCCGCCCGCCAGACCTATACCGACGACCTCGGACACCTCGGGCATGGCACGGTCATGATAGTCAGCGCTCCCTCACCTAGGAACCCGGAGGAGGAGGCCCGACGCCCGTGGAACCGTGGACCCGAACGATCGCCGGAAGGCTCGACGAGCTCGAGATCGAGAGCGAGGCGCTGCGCGGCAACCCACTCGGCGACCCGCACGTCCGCCCGCTCTGGGTATACGTCCCGCCCGGCTACGACGAGGAGCCCGAGCGCCGCTACCCGTGTGTGTTCGTGATCCAAGGGATGACCGGACAGCTCGACATGTGGCGCAACCGGGAGGCCTTCCGCCCGAACTACCCGGAGATGGTCGACGAGCTGTTCGCCTCGGGCGGGGCGCCGCCTCTGATCGTAGCCTTCGTAGACTGCTGGACCTCCTACGGGGGGAGCCAGTTCCTGGATTCGCCGGGCACGGGCAACTACCACACGTTCCTGTGCCAAGAGGTAGTCCCGTTCGTCGACGCCCGCTACCGGACGGACGCACGCCGCGAGGCCAGGGGCATCCAGGGCAAGTCCAGCGGCGGCTACGGAGCGCTCGTGACGCCGATGCTGCGGCCGGACCTGTTCGGCGGGCTCGCTTGCCACTGCGGCGACTCCCTGTTCGAGGCCTGCTACCTGGCCGACTTCCCGAAGGCCGTTCGGGCACTGCGCGAGCATTACGGAGCCGACTACGGGGCGTGGTGGGCCGACGTCCGCTCTCGCCCGTTCGGGACCAAGCCTGCCGACTGGGACCTGCTGGACCCATACGCCATGGCGGCGTGCTACTCGGCCGACCCGGACGGGACCGTACGGCTGCCCTTCGACGTCAGCACCGGGAAGCTGATCGACGATGTCTGGCAGCGATGGCTCGGCCTCGACCCGGTGCGGATGATCCCGAGCCATGCGGAGGCGATGCGTTCGATGCGCGCGATCTGGCTGGACGCCGGCCGCGAGGACGAGTTCTTCCTGGACAACGGCATGGTCGCCGTATCCAAGGAGCTCGAGGCGATCGGGGCCGAGCACACCCTGGAGCTGTTCGAGGGCGGCCACATGTCGATCGGGTACCGATACCCGCGCTCCCTGGCGTTCCTCTCGACCGCCCTGTCCGAGTCGGCCTGAACGCCCATCTGTGGGAGCATCGGAGGTAGCCCGCACCGAGGAGGACCCGATGAGCGACGGCCCGCAGAGCCTGATCCCTGCTCTCCCGCCGGCCCCCGAACCCACGGCCCCAGCGCCGAGCAAGCGGAAGGCCCTGATCGCCGGCGCCATCGTCGGAGTCCTGATCCTGGTTACCGGCATCACGATCTACGCCTTCCTGCAGGGCGGCAACGCCGAGGCACAACCGCTCGCGCTCTCGTTCACGCAGGGGCAGAGCCAGACCTACGAGATCCACCAGACGATGGACGCCGACATCTCATCCGACGTCCTTGGCAGCCAGCCGATATCGATGGACATCACACAGGTCGTCGGCTGGGAGGTTGTCTCGGTCACCGACGGCGGCACCGCCACGATCGAGGTGACGGTCTCCGATATGTCCGGCACCCTGAACGGCACCGAGCTCCCCGACACCCCGGTTCCGCCGATCGAGATCGTGGTCGCGCCCGACGGCCGGATCGTATCGGCCGGCGGCCTCGCGCTCGGCGGCGCGGGACAGACGCAGGGCTTCGGCTTCCCCGGCATGGGCCAGCTCACGCCGCTCCTGCCCGACGAGGGCGAGACGGTCGCCGTCGGCGACTCGTGGGAGAAGAGCTTCTCGCAGGAGTTCCCGTTCGGTGAGGGAACGATCGAGTTCACGGCCACGAGCACCTACGAGCGCGACGAGACCGTCAACGGGCGCGAGGCGGCCGTCATCGTCACCGAGATGACGGTGCCGATGGAGTTCACGCTGAGCTTCGCCGACCTGCTCGAAGCGCTCGGCCCCGAGGCCGCAGGTGCGACCGGCGCGGATCTCCCCCTGTTCGACGACGCCCAGATCGCGTCCGAGGGCGAGGGGACGATCACGCAGACGAGCTTCGTGGACCTAGAGGCCAAGGAGCTGCTCGAGACCGAGAGCTCGGGCACCTTCGGGATCGTGATGTCCTTCACCGGGATCCCGGGCCTCGAGGTCGCCGGTCCCGCCGAGGTGGCGTTCGACGGCGCGTTCACCCAGGAGATGGCCCTCCGCTAGGAAGCGGGTCGGATCAGGCCGATTGGTCGACGGCGCCCGACAGCACGAGCTCGCCCGTCGCGTCGACGACGTTGACCGCGGTGTAGCCGGTTAGGTCCGCGGTCTTGAACCGGTGGAACATCTCGGCGCCGCCGTCGGCGTCCAGTTCGTCGATCAGACCCGCGCGCAGGACCTCCCCCCCGGCGTTCACGAGCTGCACCCGATAGGGCATCGACCCGTCGGCGGGGTCGAGCCCGCTCACGATCACCATCGCGAAGTCCTGGATCGTCGGCGAGACGAGCTGCAGCACCGCGCCCCCGCCGCTGCCGCCGGCCACCGGCGCGAGCCTGCCTAGATACGTCTGGTCCTCCGGCAGCTCCTGGCCGGGGATCACGCCGGCGAGTATGCGCTGGAAGCGCTCGAGCGCCTCGGCCTGCTGGCGCTCGGCC
>DATEDE010000219.1:0-9729 GCA_035286545.1 Actinomycetota bacterium
TCGAAGTTCTACAACATGACCGGCTGGCGGATCGGGTGGGTCGCGGGCTCGGCCGAGGCGATCCGGGCGCTCGGCGTCGTGAAGACGAACCTGGACTCCGGGCAGTTCACCGCGATCCAGCGCGCCGCGATCGCTGCCCTCAAGGGGCCCGAGGAGCACCTGGACCAGCTCCGCGCTATCTACCAGGGCCGGCGGGACCTCGTGATCGGCACGCTGAACGGGCTCGGCTGGTCGCTCAAGCCCCCGCTCGGTTCGTGCTACGTCTGGGTCCCGGTGCCCGAGGGAGACACGAGCGCCTCGTTCGCCGACCGCCTGCTCGACGAGGCCGGCGTGTTCGTGGCCCCGGGTAGCGGCTACGGCGTGCGCGGCGAGGGGTTCGTCCGATTCTCGCTCACTGTGCCCGATGATCGGCTCGCCGAGGCGATGGACCGGCTCGCGAGGATCCTCGCCTGATGGCGCAGGACGGGAGGCGCCAGCGCGGGGTCCACCAGGCGTCGACGCTGGAATCGCCGCTCGCCGCTACGTGGCGCCCGCGGGTACTCGAGAAGGCGGTGCTCGTCGGCGTGGGAAGAGGGTTGGAGGAGTCGGACCTGGACGAGCTGGCCGCGCTCGCGGACTCGGCCGGCGCCGAACCCGTGGCGCGCGTGCTGCAGACCCGCCAGGACCCGAACCCCGCGACGTTCGTCGGCAAGGGCAAGCTCGAGGAGCTCCACACGACGGTGCACCGCACCGGCGCCGGCGCGGTGTTCCTAGACGATGAGCTCTCGCCGGGCCAGCTCCGCAACCTCGAGGAGAAGCTGAAGGTGCGCGTGGTCGACCGCACCGCGCTGATCCTGGACATCTTCGCGCTCCATGCGCGCAGCCGCGAGGGCAAGGCGCAGGTCGAGCTAGCGCAGCTGAACTACCTCTTGCCCCGCCTGCGGGGCTGGGGCGAGGCGATGAGCCGTCTAGGCGGCGGCATCGGCACCCGCGGCCCCGGCGAGACGAAGCTCGAGGTCGACCGCCAGCACATCAAGCGGCGGATAAGCAAGCTCCGCAAGGACCTGAAGGACCTCGCGCGCACGCGCGACGTGAAGCGTTCGAGCCGCGAGCGCTCGGGGGTCCCGCAGATCGCGATCGCCGGTTACACGAACGCCGGCAAGTCCACGCTGATGAACGCGCTCACGGACTCGGATGTGGTGGTGGCGAACCAACTGTTCGCGACGCTCGATACGACCGTGCGGAAGATCCAGCTGCCGAGCGGTCGAGGGGCAACGCTCTCGGACACGGTGGGGTTCGTGAGCAAGCTGCCGCACGAGCTCGTCGAAGCGTTCCGCTCCACGCTCGAGGAGGTCGCGCGCGCGACGTTGATCCTCCACGTCGCCGACTCCTCGTCTCCGGATCTCCCCGCTCAGATCGAGGCGGTCCGCATGGTGCTCGGGGAGATCGGTGCCGGCGCGGTCCCCGAGGTGCTCGCACTCAACAAGGCCGACCGTCTGTCCGAGGTCGAGCGCGCCCGGGTGCTCGTGCGTTTCGACGGCGACGCGGTCGCGATCAGCGCGCTCACGGGCGACGGCCTGCAGGAGCTGCTCGAGAAGGTTGAGGGCGCGATCCCGCGGTTCCCGATGGGCGTGACGATCCTCGTTCCGTACGGCCGCGAGGATCTGACCGCGATGCTCCACCGCGAGGGCGAGGTGCTCTCCGAGGACGCGCGCGTGGACGGCACCCTCGTGCGCGCACGGGTGGGGGAGCGCGAGTTCGCCGCGGTGCGGGACTTCCGGGTCGAGGCGGCTGAACGCGCCGCCGGGTAGCCTGCCCGCGGTATGCGGATCGGGATCCACGTCGGGCACTGGGAAGGGCAGCCGCACGACCTCATCGCGCTCGCGCTCGAGGCCGAGCGGGCGGGCATGGACTCCGTGTGGACCTCGGAGACCTGGGGATCGGACGCGCTGCTGACGCTGACGTGGATCGCGGCGCGGACCGAGCGGATCGGGCTCGGGACCGGGGTCGTGCAGATGCCGGGACGCTCGCCCGCGTCGACCGCGATGGCCGCACTCACACTGGACCACCTGAGCGGAGGGCGACTCCGGCTCGGGCTGGGGGTGAGCGGGCCGCAGGTGGCCGAGGGCTGGCACGGCGTCCCGTTCGACCACCCGCTCGAGCGCACCAGGGAGTACGTCGCCATCGTCCGGAGCGTGCTCCGCCGCGACGCGCCCGTCACCGCCCCGGGCCCGCACTTCCCGCTGCCGCTTCCAGGCGGGCAGGGCAAGCCGCTGAAGACCAACGTGCGGCCGCTCCGCACCGAGGTGCCGATCTTCCTGGCCGCTATGGGGCCGGCGAACGTCGCGCTCGCGGCCGAGATCGCCGAGGGCTGGATCCCGTTCCTGTACTCGCCTGAGAAGGCGGGCGTGTTCGAGGAGGCCATCGCGGAGGGTCGCAGGGCCAGGGGGCGCGGGATGGCTGCCCTCGAGGTCGCACCGATGGTCCCGACCGCGATCGGCGAAGACCTCGCTGCGTGCCGCGACGCCCTCCGGCCACTCCTCGCGCTCTACGCGGGCGGGATGGGCTCGCGGCGGGTGAACTTCTACCACGCACTCGCCACGCGCTACGGGTACGGTCAGGCCGCCGACGCGATCCGCGACGCGTTCCTGGACGGGCGCCGGTCGGAGGCGACCGCGCTCGTACCCGACCCGATGATCGATGAGCTCTGCCTGGTCGGGCCGGCGGCCAGGGTTTGCGAACGCCTGGAGGCTTGGCGTGCCGCAGGGGTCACCACGTTGCTCGCGAAGGTGGACGAGGTCGAGACGATCCGCGCGCTCGCCCAGGCCGCGGCATGACGCGGCATGACGGGAGGAACGATGGGTAACGACCTCGAACGCGAGATCCTCGCGCTCGCCCACGACTTCGCCGAGCGCGAGATCCGCCCGGTGGCGGCCGAGCACGACCGCACCGAGGAGTTCCCGTGGGACGTCTACCGCAAAGCGGCGGAGGTCGGCCTGACCGCCTACGACCTGCCCGAGGCCTACGGCGGCGGGGGGGTGGAGAGCGTCCTGCTCCAGGCGCGGGTGTCCGAGGAGCTGTCGTGGGGCGACGGCCCGATCGCGAACGCGATCACGAGCAACGGTTTCTTCGCCGGCCCGATCGTCGCCATGGGCGCGCAAGGGCAGTGCGAGCGCTGGGTGCGCCCGCTGGCGGGACCCGAGCCCCCGCTCTGCGGCCTCGCGATCACCGAGCCCGAGGCCGGCTCGGACGCCTCGGCGATCGCGACCCGCGCCGAGCGCACGGGCGGCGGCTATCGCCTGAGCGGCACGAAGACCTGGATCAGCGGGGCGCCGCTCGCGAGGTGGTACCTCGTGTTCGCCACGGTCGCGCCCGGCACCCGCTCGAAGGGGATCACCGCGTTCGTGCTCGAGCAGGGCGACGTGGGGTTCACGCTCGGCGAGCGGATCCCCAAGCTCGGGTCCCGCTGCTACCCGGCCGGCGAGCTGTTCCTCCAGGATTGCGTGCTCCCCGAGGACCGCCGGATCGGGCAGGAGGGGAGCGGGTTCAGCGGCCTGATGCGCTGGTTCGAACAGACGCGCGTGACGCTCGCCGCGAGCGCGATCGGGATCGGGCGCGCTGCGCTCGAGTACGCCGTCGGCTACGCGAAGGAGCGCGAGGCGTTCGGCAAGAAGATCCACGAGTTCCAGGCGGTTTCGTTCCGGCTCGTCGACGCTCGGGCGAAGCTCGACCAGGCGCGCCTGATGACGCACCACGCAGCGCGCCTGGCGGACGCCGGGGACCCTTTCGGCACCGAGTCCTCGATGGCCAAGCTCGCGGCGTCGGAGGCCGCGTGGTTCTCGGCGTGGGCGGCGGTGCAGACGCTCGGCGGCTGGGGCTACTCCCGTGAGTACCCGGTCGAGAAGTGGCTGCGTGATGCCAAGCTCGAGGAGATCTGGGAGGGCACGAGCGACATCCAGCGGCTGATCATCGCCCGCTCGATCTTCCGCGACTGACCGCTACGGGCCCGGCGAGCCGATCGCCCAGAGGTCGGCGTCGTCCCAGGGTGCCTCGATAGCGATGTCCGGATTGGTCCCGCGCTCGGTCGCGTACCGGAGCGCGAGGATCTGCAGTCGAACCGTGAGCGGGATCTGCGCGAGCAGCGTCGGTAGCGGGCTAGGCTCCACGACGCGCGTCACGGGGACGCCGGCCTTGCGCGCCGCGTACTCGACCCCTGCCGTCAGCCCCTGCGTGTCCGGCGGCGTGAGCGTGACGAGGTGGTCCGTGCCGTTCAGCGGCACGGCGTGACCGTGCAGGAGGTACTCGATGTCGTACCCCTCGGCGGGCAAGCGGGCGGCCTCGCGGACCTTAAGGGCGCCCTCGCGGGCCGTGACCGAGGCCGGTCCCTCGCCCGAGATGACGAGCAGGCGTTCGGGCTGCGCTATGGCATCGGTGTCGGGCGCGTCGATCGCGGCGCGCACGGCGTCGGGGACGCCCGCGATGACCTCTGGCGCGAAGGTCTCGGCGCCGAGCGCGTGTGCGATCCGGGCCAGCAGGAGCAGCACGGCCGTGTAGCTGACCGTGTAGGTGTGCGAGGTCTCCTGGTCCACGGTCTCGAGCGCCTCCGGGAGCGCACCGCCGCGACGCGTGATCGCGACGACGCGAAGGCCGGCGTCCATCGCCATCGTCCACGCGGCGCCCGCGAACGCGGTCTCGGCGCCGGCGTTGTGACTGATCAAGATCACGCCGTCGCGTGGGTCGATCGGCGGAGCGTGGTTCACGAAATGCATCGAGCTCATCGCGTGGGCCGCCCTCCCCGCGTCCTGCAGCATCCAGGCGCCCAGCTCGGCCGCGTGCTGGCTCGTGCCTGTGCCGACGAGCCAGATCCGGTGGGCTTGTCGCAGGCGCTCGACGACGTCGTGGGGGATCGGCGTGCGCATCAGGCGTTCGAGTTCGGCCGGCTGTGAGTCGATCTGGCGTTCGAGAGCGGTCGAGGTCGTAGGGACGTCGGACATGCCGGGCTCCTCGCGTCGGGGCGAGGCGAGCCTAGAGCTTGCGCAGGACCGAGACCACCTTGCCGAGGAGCTCTCCTTCCGGGTCCATCTCGAAAGGCTCGAGCGAGGGGTTCTCCGGCACGAGCATCACGCGACCCTTCCGCCTGCGCAGGCGCTTGACGGTCGCCTCGTCCTCGGCCGGCCCTGGGAGCAGCACGGCCACGATGTCCCCGTCCTCGGCTGAAGCCTGGGCCCGGACGACCACGATGTCGCCGTCGAAGATCCCCGCGCCCACCATCGAGTCGCCGCGGACGGTAAGCGCGAAATGCTGCGCGTCCCCTGCGAAGCCCATCGGCACGACGAGGTGGTCCTCGACGTGCTGGTCGGCGAGCACCGCCGCGCCCGCTGCGATCCGTCCCACGAGGGGAACGACGACGCCCTCGGCGCGAGGCGTGTCAGAGAGCGCCATCGCCCGAGGCTTCGTGGCGTCCTTCCGCAGGAATCCGCGGCGCTCAAGGGTCGCCAGCTGGGCGTGGACGCTCGAGGATGAGGTGAGGCCCACGGCCTCGCCTATCTCGCGCACGGTCGGGGGGTAGCCCCGTTCTCGCACGGTCTGAGCGATGAAGTCCAGGATCCGCCGCTGGCGGGCGGTCAGCTGCTCGGTGTCGGATGCCTGCCTTCCAGAAGAACGGCTTGCGGTAGTCATGTCAGACCCTCCTCCTAGGCTTTCGGGACCGTAACACCGGTTCGAGGAGCGTTCAAACATATGTTCGAGTTCGTGCTTGACTCCGAACAGACGTTCGATAGGCTGAGGCGGTGAACCGAACACGCGTTCGCCGCCGCCGAGTGGCCGTGACCCTGGTCGTGGCGTCCATCGGGGCGTCCTGGGCCGTGCCGGCGGTGAAGGCTCTCGACGCGGGTTCCCAACCCGAGCGGGTCTCCAGCACGAGCTACGTCGTCCGCCGGGGCGACACCCTCTGGTCCATAGCCGAGCGCCTCTCGCCCGGCGAGGACCCTCGTCCGGTTGTCGACGCGCTCGCCGCGGTGAACGGCCTGGATCCGGGCTCGCTGGTTCCCGGGCAGACCCTGGTCGTGCCCTCGTAGGTTTGACGGCCCCACATCTCGGGGCTAGGTTCGGGCGCCCACTACATCTTGGGGTGAACGGTATGCGGTGTCCCTGGTGCGGAAGCGTGGACGACAAGGTCGTCGACTCCCGGCCTGCCGAGCGCGGAGAGGCGATCCGCCGCCGGCGCCAGTGCCTGTCGTGCGGGCGGCGGTTCACCACCCACGAGCGGGTCGAGGAGCTCGGGCTGACCGTGGCCAAGCGCGACGGGACGACCGAGGCCTGGGAGCGCGAGAAGATGCTGGCGGGGATCCACAAGGCCCTGGTCAACCGCCCCATCTCGGAGGAGCAGGTGGCTGCCCTTGCGACCCGGATCGAGACGCGGCTGCGCCGCAAGGGCCCTCAGGTCACATCTCAGCAGATAGGCCTGGAGGTGCTCCAGAACCTCCAGAAGCTCGACCAGGTCGCCTACGTCCGGTTCGCCAGCGTCTACAAGGACTTCCAGGAGGTCGGGGATTTCGAGCGTGAGCTCGGCCTCCTGCTCCAGAAGAAGGAGCCGGCGAAGCCGAAACGACGCTGATCGGCGTCAACACTACATCTTGTGGATGACACCGTGTCGGACCACAAGATAGTCTCGATGTGGCCTTGACGCCGGGGGACGGCTGGTTCAGAATCACACGCCTGTAGTTCTCCACAGTTCCTTCCCCACCGTTGGAAAAAGGGGGCTGCCCGTGGCGACGAAAGAGGGGGACGTCCAGGTCATCCGCGAGGGCCTGACGTTCAAGCGCTTCTTCACGAAGGAAGGCGTCCACCCGTTCGAAGAGATCGAGTGGGAGACGCGCGACGCCGTCATCCCCAACTTCAAGGAGGGCGGCAACGCCTTCGAGCAGCGCGACGTGGAGTTCCCCGCCGGCTGGTCACAGAACGCCACGAACATCGTGGCCCAGAAGTACTTCCGAGGGGCGCTCGGGACCCCGCAACGTGAGTCCAGCGTCCGCCAGCTGGTCGGTCGCGTCGTCGACACGATCACGGGTTGGGGCCGCAAGGGCGGCTACTTCGCCAGCGACCACGACGCCCAGGTCTTCTCCGAGGAGCTCGCGCACCTGATGGTGACGCAGAAGGCCGCGTTCAACTCGCCGGTGTGGTTCAACCTGGGCGTGCACGGCACGCCTCAACAGTGCAGCGCGTGCTTCATCTTGGCCGTGGATGACCACATGTCCTCGATCCTGAACTGGTACGTCGAGGAGGGGACCATCTTCAAGGGCGGGTCGGGCTCGGGGATCAACCTGTCCACCCTCCGCTCCTCGAAGGAACGCGTGAACGGCGGCGGAACCGCCAGCGGCCCTGTGTCGTTCATGCGCGGCGCCGACGCGTCGGCCGGAACGATCAAGTCCGGGGGCAAGACCAGGCGTGCGGCCAAGATGGTGATCCTGAACGCCGATCACCCCGACGTCCGCGACTTCATCTGGTGCAAGGCGCTGGAGGAACGCAAGGCGCGGGCGCTTCGCGACGCCGGTTTCGACATGGACCTGGACGGCAAGGACTCGTACTCGATCCAGTACCAGAACGCGAACAACTCGGTCCGCGTGGACGACGGCTTCATGAAGGCGTACGAGGCCGATCAGGACTGGAAGCTGAAGTCGGTCACCACGGGCGAGGCGGTGGACACCGTCCGCGCGCGCGAGCTGATGCGGGAGATCGCGCAGGCCGCATGGGAGTGCGCCGACCCGGGGATGCAGTACGACACCACGATCAACGAGTGGCACACGTGCCCGGCGACGGGGCGGATCAACGCCAGCAACCCGTGCTCTGAGTACATGCACCTGGACAACAGCGCGTGCAACCTCGCGTCGCTGAACCTGATGAAGTTCATCGACGACGAGGGGACCTTCGACGTCGCCTCGTTCAAGCACGCCGTGGACATCGTGTTCACGGCCCAGGAGATCATCGTCGGCCCGTCGGACTACCCCACCCAAAGGATCGCCGAGAACGCGCGGGCCTTCCGTCAGCTCGGGCTCGGCTACGCCAACCTCGGCTCGGTCCTCATGGCCCGCGGCCTCCCATACGACTCGGACGGCGGGCGCGCGTGGGCTGGTGCGATCACGGCGCTGATGACCGGCCAGGCCTACCGCACCAGCGCCCGGATCGCCGACGCGATGGGCTCGTTCGAGGGCTACGCGCCCAATGCCGACGCGATGCTCCGCGTCATGCGCAAGCATCGCGCGGAGGTCGACGGGATCGACGGGGATCAGGTGCCCGAGGCCCTGCTCACGGCGGCCAAGCAGTCGTGGGACGAGGCGATCGCCTCCGGCGAGCGGTACGGTTACCGCAACGCCCAGGCGACGGTCCTTGCCCCCACCGGCACGATCGGCCTGATGATGGACTGCGATACCACGGGCATCGAGCCAGAGCTCGCGCTCGTCAAGACCAAGAAGCTCGTCGGTGGCGGCACGATGCAGTTCGTGAACCAGACGGTCCCGCGGGCGCTTGAGCGCCTCGGCTACGACCGGGAGCAGATAGACGACATCGTCGCCTACATCGCCGAGCACAACTCGGTGGTCGAGGCCCCGCACCTGCGCGTGGAGCACTACGCGGTGTTCGACACGGCTATGGGCGCCGAGCCGATCCACTACATGGGACACGTGCGGATGATGGCCGCGGCCCAACCGTTCATCTCGGGCGCGATCAGCAAGACCGTGAACATGCCCGAGGACGTTACTGTCGAGGAGGTCGAGCAGCTGTTCGTCGAGTCCTGGAAGCTCGGCCTGAAGGCGGTGGCGATCTACCGCGACAACTGCAAGGTCGCGCAGCCGCTATCGGCGGACAAGAAGAAGACCGCAGCCGAGCCCGAGCCGGCCGAGCTCGCCAAGCCGGTCCGCAAGCGCCTGCCGTCGGTCCGGCCGAGCACCACCCGGTCGTTCCAGGTCGGCGACGCCGAGGGCTACATCACCGCGGGCTCCTACCCGGACGACGGACTGGGTGAGATCTTCCTGAAGACCTCGAAGCAGGGCTCCACGCTCTCGGGCGTGATGGACGCCTTCGCGATCGCGGTCTCGATCGGCCTGCAGTACGGGGTGCCGCTGGAGTCCTTCGTCTCCAAGTTCATCAACATGAAGTTCGAGCCATCCGGGATGACGAACGACCCGGACGTGCGGTTCGCGACCTCGCTCGTGGACTACGTGTTCCGGCGCCTGGCGCTGGACCACCTGCCGGCAGAGCAGCGCGAGGCGCTGGGTGTCCGCTCGATCGACGAGCGCAAGGCGACCGCGGCTGCGGAGGCAGCCGAGAAGCTCGGCACCACGGTCGAGGACGTGGTGGCGGCCGCGATGGCCGAAGCTCCGGCGGCGCAGCCGGTCGAGCTCGCTGCCAAGCCCCAGGCCCACGCCGCGGACGCGCCGCTCTGCTACGTGTGCGGCTCGAAGATGCAGCCGGCGGGCTCGTGCTACGTGTGCCCGAGCTGCGGTTCGACGAGCGGCTGCTCGTAGGGACGTTCGCGGGCCGGGCGAGCGTCGCCCGGCCCGTGGCGTTCGGGTAGGCTCCCGCCGTCATGACGCACGAGATCACCGGGATCCACCACATACAGCTCGCGATGCCTCCGGGCGAGGAGGACGCGGGACGCCAGTTCTACGGCGAGCTCCTCGGCCTGCCCGAGGTCCCCAAGCCCTCCGAGCTCGCGCCGCGAGGCGGGATCTGGTTCCGCGAAGGCGATCTCGA
>DATEDE010000220.1:0-2525 GCA_035286545.1 Actinomycetota bacterium
GCCCCGCGCGAGCTGCCGGCGCCGCTCCCGACCGGGCTGACCGGCCTGCAGCTCGGTGGGGCCGGATCCTCGGCGTCGCCCCTCCTGCCCGCGAGCCTCGACACCGACGGCGACGGGTGGATGGACGCCGTCGAGTCCGAGCTCGGCTCCGATCCCGCCTCTGCGTCCTCCACGCCCGAGTCCCTGGCCGTGCCCGAGAGCTGCATGGACACGGTCGACGACGACGGCGACGGCAAGGTCGACGAGGCGGACCAAGGCTGTCGCCCGCCGAAGCTCTCACGCAAGACGTTCCCTGGGGCGGGGACCGACGCGTTCTCCTCCAGCATGTCCCTCGATGACTACGACCTGCCGACCCCTCTCGGCGTGTGTCCCCTGGACTTCGAGGGCGAGGGACCGGCCGTGGTGCTGCGTGGGGACCCGACGGACATCGGAGGCGGCCTGCGGGAGGTCGACACCGAGATCGTCGCGATGCAGCTCGTCGGCACCGGGACGCTCGCCCCGGGCTCACCGTGCAACGCGGGGACGAGCGCTTCATCCTTCCCGGCCACGATCGTGGAGGACCCTGCGAAGGCCTCCGCGGGAACGATGACCGACACCAACACCGACCCGGGCGCGGACTTCCCGGCCGACAGCTTCTTCGACGTGTTCTTCCTCGTGGATACGCCGCTCGGGCTCATGCCCGGCGGCCCACCGGGCGGGACGCCGGGGGCGGCCGTGAACGTGACGAACACCGTCCGGAGCGTGCCCCCCTACTACTCGCCGGGCAACCCCAACCTCAACCCCAACTGCTACACCGTGGCGGGGCTGCCGCACGAGCACTGCCCCAAGCCACCGCTCGACCACTTCAAGTGCTACACGGGCGTGTTCCCCGCCTTCGAGGGGGAGGCGACCCTGAAGGACCAGTTCGGGCAGGAGCAGGTCGGGCTGAACAGGCCAAACCGCTTCTGCAACCCGGTGAGCAAGAACGGTCAGGGCATCTTCGACGAGGGCGGACACCTGATGCGGTACGCGACCTCGCCGCCGGCGGGCGCGCCGGCGTTCGCGTCCATCAACGTCATGGTCCAGAACCAGTTCGGCCTCCAGGACCTCGTTATCGTGGGGCGGAAGGGTCTGTTCGTGCCCACGCGCAAGGACAAGCTCAAGGCTCCGGCCGCCCTCGACCACTTCAAGTGCTACTCCGTGCAGGGTGATGCGGTCGGTGCCAAGGTGCGGCTCGAGGATCAGTTCGACGTGGCCGACGGCCGCGTGGAGAGGGCTCGGGTCCTGGAACCGGTCACCCTCTGCGCCCCCGTGGAGAAGACCTACCAGGGGGTCACCACGCCGATCGGCGATCCCAGGATGCACCTGGTCTGCTACACGATCGAGACGGGCCCGTTCGCGCGGCGGACGGTGCGCTTCCGCAACCAGCTCGGCAAGGGGCCGGTGACGGTCCGGCGGCCCGTAGAGCTCTGCGCGCCCTCCCTGAAGACCGTGGTACCGGGCATCGAGGTGGACGTGTTCCCGAGCGTTACCGCGCAGCTGCACCTGCAGACGCCGCTCGGCAGCGACCTCGTGAACCTCACCGGCTCCGCCACGATCGAGGCGCAGCTCGGTGAGCTCGCCGACACCGATGGCGACGGCCTGGAGCAGGTCCCGATCGAGATCACCCAGCTCGACCTGCAGGGCACGAGCCAGGCGTTGGGAGCGATGACGCTCCGTCTCCGGCCGGACACGGCCGACCCGAACCAGCCCTCGACCGGTGAGATCGAGGAGTCGCAGAACGCGACCCCCGGGGTGCTCGACATCCCGCCGTTCACCCCGACGGGCCAGGCGCAGAGCTTCTTCGACGTGTTCTTCGAGATCCAGGGAACGTTCAACAACGCGCCCGTGAAGCTGCATAACCAGCAGCCGGAGGTGCTCACGGCGATCATCACGTTCAAGCCGTGCGGTCCGGGAGAGCCCTATCAGGGCCAGGACATCCTCGGCCTCTTCGACGAGCAGGGGCAGCAGAGCCAGATCCAGGCCGGTCCGATGGTGGTCATCCCGAACCCCGGGTAGTCCGCGCCCGGGGGCGCCGGCCGCACGCCCATGACTGCGCCGGTAGGCTTGAGCGATGGGTCGCTCCGGGGGGGATCGGTGAGGGCGGAGGACGTTCGCCGGGTCGGCGTCGTGGGCTGCGGCCTCATGGGTTCGGGGATCGTCGAGGCGTGCGCTCGCGCGGGCGCGAGCGTCGTCTACCTCGAGCCGAGCGACGAGCTCGTCGAGGCCGGACGCCACCGGATCGAAACCTCGACGCTCCGAGCCGTCGAGCGCCAGCGGATGGCAGACGCCGAGCGCACCGAGGCGCTCGGCAGGATCTCGGGGACGACGGACGTGAACGACCTGGCCGACGTCGACCTCGTGATCGAGGCCGCGACCGAGGACCACGACACGAAGGTCGCGCTGTTCCGCCGCCTCGACGAGATCACTCGACCCGAGGCGATCCTCGCCTCGAACACGTCGTCGATCCCGATCGCCGACCTCGGCGCCGCGACGAAGCGCCCGGA
>DATEDE010000221.1:0-2033 GCA_035286545.1 Actinomycetota bacterium
ACGCGCGGCTACGAGTTCGCCTCCGAGCGCGCGATCGACAGCCACGTGAAGAACCTGCGCCGGAAGATCGAGCTCGACCCGCACTCACCGCGCATCGTGGAAACGGTTCTAGGGACCGGCTACCGGCTCGGGCTGCGCCGAGATGGCTGAGCGACGGCTCTCGCCGCTCGGCCTGCGCCTCGCGGCGGCCTTCGTGACCGTGGCGGTGCTCGCCGTAGGCGTGTACGCGGTCCTCACCGTCGCCTCGACCCGCGAGCAGCTCGCCGAGCTGATCCTGCGGGTCCACCGTCAGGACGCCGAGGCCGCTGCCGCCGCAGCGGCGCGCGCGTACGAGGAGGCGGGGAGCTGGGAGGAGGCGGACCTGCTCGGCGCGGTGGCGGTAGCGGCGCGCGGGCAGGCGACGATCGCCGTGCGCGATGCAGACGGGACCCTCGTAGCCGCGCCCGCCGAGGAGGCCGCGGCGATGCTCGAGCAGATGCACGGCGTCGAGATCGTCGATCTCCCACGCGGCGATCCCGTGATCGCCCCGGTCGTCGTAGATGGGGAGGACGTCGGGAGCCTCGTGTTGCGGTTCCCGGCGAGCCACCTTCCGGCACCCGAGCAGCAGGTCCGCTCGGGACTGCAACGGACCGCGTTGGTCGGAGCGGCGGCGGCGGTGCTGGTCGCGATCGGCATCGCGCTGTTCGTCGCGCGTCGGGTGAGCCGGCCGCTCGTCGCGCTCACCGACGCGGCGACCGAGATGGCGTCGGGCCGCCGGGGGGTACGGGTCGGTCTCGGCGATCAGCCCGGCGAGCTGGGGGTGCTGGCGACCGCCTTCGACCGGATGTCCGAGTCGGTCGAGCAGCAGGAGGATCTTCGGCGCCAGCTCGTCCGCGACGTAGCGCACGAGGTCCGCACCCCGCTCACGATCCTGCGTGGGACGACCGAGGGGCTGGTCGACGGGGTGCTCGAGCCCGACCAGGAGACCCTCGCGTCGCTGCACGACGAGGTGCTGCGGCTCACGAGCCTGGTCGGCGACCTCGAGACGCTGGCCGCGGCCGACGCCGCGACGCTCCGCCTGGACCGGCGCCCGGTCGACCTCGCCGAGGTGGCCGGCGCGGCAGTCGCGGTCGCCCGCGGGGCGGCGACCGACGCCGAGCTGGCGCTCGAGACGACGCTCGAGTCGGCACCCGCCGACGGCGATCCCGAACGGCTGCGCCAGGTGGTCGTGAACCTGCTCTCGAACGCGCTCCGCCACACGCCCCCGGGTGGGCGGATCGACGTCAGGACCGCGATCCAGGGCGAGGAGGCGGTACTCGAGGTCGCCGACTCGGGCCCGGGCATCGCGCCCGAGGATCTCCCGCACGTGTTCGAGCGCTTCTACCGAGGGGCAGGCGCCGAGGTCGGATCGGGCAGCGGCATCGGGCTCGCCGTCGCCGCCGAGCTCGTCGCCGCGCACGGCGGCTCGATCCGGGCGGACAACCGCGATCGGGGAGGTGCGGCGTTCACCGTGTTGCTCCCCGTCGCCTCCGGGACATCCGTGGGCTCGTGACCGCCGGTCACGCCGCGGCGTTTCACACGGCGGCCGTCCAGGCCGTACCCTGTCCGGCAGACGTTGATCCGCGGTTCAAGCTCGACAGGAGAGCACCGTGAACGAAGACCTCGAGATACTGAAGCAAGCGCTGATCGGCGCCGACCGCGACGCCGCCCTCGGCGCGGTGCAGCGCCTGGTCGACTCGGACGTCGACCCCAAGGTGATCCTCGAGGAAGGCATGGCGGTGGCCATGTTCGACCTCGGCGAGATGTGGAAGCGCGGCGAGGTGTTCCTGCCCGAGGTCGTCGCTTCGGCCTCCGTGTTCAAGCGGTGCAACGAGATCGTCGAGCCCGTGCTCCTGGCGCAGCGCCAGCCGGGAGACGCGCAGGCCGCGCTCGTGATCCTGTGCACGGTCAAGGGCGACCTGCACGACCTCGGCAAGAACATGGTCGCCGCGATGCTGCGCACCTCCGGGTTCGAGGTCCTCGACCTCGGCAAGGACACCCCGGCGGACAAGATC
>DATEDE010000222.1:0-5280 GCA_035286545.1 Actinomycetota bacterium
GATGCTGCTCGCCTGATGCTCGAGCCGGATCTGCCACAGGAGGCGGAAAGCCTCCTCCAGCGCCCGTCCGTTCTCCTCCGTCACTCGGCCGCTCGCGATCGCCCCGCGGATCCGCGGGACGGTCCGGTTGTCCGTCGATCCGATCCGCAGGCCGTAGATCCGCGCGACGTTGGTGATCGGCCCGATCCCCGCCTGCTTCACGTCGAGCGTCACGGCGCTCGTCCCCCTGCCCTCGACGATCGCGTCCTTCAGGAAACCCTTGGGCGGCCGCTGCGCGACCGCGTTCGCCGCCAGGTGCCGCATGAACCCCTCCTGCCGGCCCGCCCATCGGACCACCTCATCCAGCGGCTGGCGGACCTCGAGCGGTCCCGCCACCGGACGGTAATCGAACGCGATCCCCGAGAACGCGCTGCCGACCCTCCCCGGATCGATGACCCAGCCACGGAAGCGCTCCTGCCACTCCACCACCGTGCCACGCCAGTCCCGGTTCGCGGCGATCACCCCCGCCCGACAGCGTGGGATGCCCGCCGACGCCAGTCCATCGTTCACGAGCCCCGCGAGCTCGGCGAAGTAGGCATCGACCCGCACGACGTCGCGGTCGCCCGACTCGTAGACCAGGGCGTTGTCCTGATCGGTTGCCATGCCCTGCTCGTGCCGGGCCTCGCTCCCGAGGGCGAGCCAGGCCCACAGCCCCGGAGGCTCACCGAGGCGCTCGATCCCTAGCTCGAGCAATCGCGTCGTGAGGGCGTCGTTCGTGACCGCGGCGATGTGACCGATCTCGAGGGGGTCCACGCTCGCCTCCACCAGATCGGCGAGCATCCTCGGTGCCGCGGCCGAGACTTCGACGACCTCCTCGGTCGTGGTGCTCGACTCTATGTCCCGACGCAGCCGGAACGCGGACCGCCGTTCGAGAGCCATGAGGTCGGTATCGGTCACCATGCCAAGAAGCTCCCCCCCGTTGCCCGTCACGGGGACGTGGTGGATCCGTCGCTCGAGCATGAGCGCCAGCACCTCGCCGACGGTAGCGTCACCGCGCATCGTCACGAGCGGGCTGGAGGCGAACTCGACGACCGTGTCGTCCGGGCTACGACCAGCCGCGAGGGCCCGGGCCCGCAGGTCCCGGTCGGTGAGGATCCCCCAACCGTCACCCATCCGAACGACGAGGGCGGACACCCGCTCCCGCGTCATGATCTCGGCCGCTTCCCTGATGCTCGTCGATCCATCGACCGTCACGGGCGACCTCACCAAGAGCCCCCGCACCGGGACCGCCCAAGGATCGCTGCGCGCGATGACGGCCGCGTTCTCTATGAGGGTGAGCTCCCGCCGACGAACGGTGCGGGACAGGAACGAGATGCCCTCCCGTGACGCGAGGATCCGCGCGGCCACGTCTCCGTCGACCAGGTAGCAGATAGAGTCCTCCTGGGCGCGGACGGTCAGCCCTGGTTGATCCCGGGTGAGCAACGAAACGAACCCGAAGACCTCGCCCTGTTGGTGAACGTCTACTACGAGATCACCGTCCAGGGCCTCCACGGCGCCGGTGCGAACGATATACAGGTGCGCCGCCGGCTCACCTCCCTGCTGGAGCACGACATGCCCCCTGGGGTGGAACTCGATGTGCGTGTGGCGGATGACCTCGGCCAGCGCGTCCTCGTCCAGCTCGTCGAACGGCGCGCACTGACGAAGGAACGATGGGATGTCCATCGGCCGGAGTATCGCACCGGCCGCGAGCGACTACTCCCGACCGAGTCCATGACCGACGGCAGGGAACCTCGTGGCGGTCCGAAGGGGCCATCCGGACCGGCCCAACAGTGCCGCTCGGGCTGGTCGCCACGCCGATTTGGGCCACAGGATACGGCGGGATATCCTCCCGCGGGCCATCGGACCGAACGCAACGGAGGGCGACGTGAAGAGCGGACTCGAGATCGCACAGGAGGCGCGGCTACACCCCATCACGGACATCGCGGCGGCGGCGGGCATACTTCCCGAAGAGCTGGAGCCCTTCGGGCGGTATCGAGCGAAGGTCGCCCTGTCGACGCTGGATCGCCTGAAGGATCGGCCCGACGGGAAGCTGATCATCACCACCGCGATCACGCCGACCAAGGCGGGTGAGGGCAAGACGACCACGTCGATCTCGCTCACCCAGGGCCTTGGGAAGATCGGCAAGGACGTGCTCCTGGCGCTCCGCGAGCCCTCGATGGGTCCCGTGTTCGGCATCAAGGGCGGGGGGACGGGAGGCGGCTACGCGCAGGTGGTACCGATGGAGGACATCAACCTGCACTTCAACGGCGACTTCCACGCGGTTCAGGCGGCGCACAACCTGCTCGCGTCCGCCCTCGACGCCTCGATCTTCCACGGCAACCCGCTCGGCATCGAGCCTCAGACGATCACGTGGCCTCGGACCCTCGATGTGAACGCTCGAGAGCTGCGGAACACGGTCGTCGGGCTCGGAGGCAAGCTCCACGGGGTCCCGCGCGAGAACCAGTTCGTGATCGTCGCGGCATCCGAGGTCATGGCTGTGCTCGCCCTGTCGGTCGACCTGACCGACCTGCGCGCGCGTCTGGGCCGGATCGTCGTGGCCTCGACGTACGACGGCGAGCCGGTGACGGCCGAACAGCTGAAGGTCGCCGGCGCGATGACCGTGATCATGAAGGACGCCCTGAAGCCGAACCTCGTCCAGACGCTCGAGGGGCAGCCCGTGATGATCCACGCGGGGCCATTCGGCAACATCGCGCACGCGAACAACTCGATCATCCAGGACCGGATCGCGCTCAAGCTGGCCGACTACGTCGTAACCGAGGGCGGCTTCGCGAGCGATCTCGGCTTCCAGAAGTTCTGCGATATCGTCTGCCGTTTCGGTGGGTTCGCGCCGTCGGCGGGCGTACTCGTAACCACGGTGCGAGCCACCAAGTCGCACGGGGGGGTGCCGTTCGACCAGCTCACCGGAGAGGACTTGGATGCGATCAGGCACGGGGTCGAGAACCTCGCCCAGCACATCGCGATCGTCCGCGAGTACGGACTCCCGTGCGTGGTCGCGGTCAACAATTTCCCAAGCGACACCGAGGCCGAGGTCCAGCTCATGGCCGAGCTCGCCGGCGAGGCGGGGGCCGAGACCGTCGTGGTGAGCCGTGGGTTCGCGCAGGGCGGCGACGGGGCCATCGAGCTCGCCGAGGCGGTGGTCTCGGTTTGCGAGCGCCCGAACGGGTTCCACCTGCTCACTCCTGACGGAGCATCGATCCGGGAGCAGGCTGAGGCGATCGCCACGCGGATCTACGGGGCCGACGGCGTCGACTACCTTCCGCAGGCGGACAAGGACATCGCGCAGATGGAGCAGCTGGGGTTCGGGACGATGCCGGTCTGCATGGCGAAGACCCACCTCTCGTTGACCCACGACCCCCTCCTGCTGAACCGACCGCGCGGCTGGCGCCTTCCGATCAGAGGGGTCGTGCCCAGCGCAGGCGCCGGGTTCGTGGTCGTCCTCTGCGGCGACATGCAGCGGATGCCGGGGCTGGGTCGGACGCCCGCCTTCATGAAGGTCGACATCGACGAGGACGGACGCACCGTCGGGCTCTTCTGATCCCGCCTCGTGTCGGGGCTCTGGTCCGGCTAGCGTCACGGGCCCGGGGCGGGGCTCTTCTGCATGTGGGTCTGGCGGACCCGCGCTTCCGCCTGAGCTCAGCCGGCGAGCGTTGCCGGTCCCTCGATCAGGATCCACTCCGCCCGGGTGACCGCCTCGTTCCGATCGAAGTCGAAGATGCCCGGGCCGTCGGGCGCAGCCTCCCAGACGGAACCGCACTCCTGGCACAGCCACAGGCTCTGAGCTCTCGGTTCGGGGTTGCGGGGCGGGCTACACGTGTGGACGAGCATCCAGCGACCTCCTCGAATCACAGGCGTGTGATTCGCCAGAGTCTACACCGGCAAGGCCCTCCGGTCGCCAGGGTTCTGGTGCCATCACATCGCCCGGGGTGGCAGCACCCTGGGACGGGTCACATCCGTCGCGTAGCGTTCGCCCCATGAGCAGCCGGATGGCCTCTATCGAACGCGAGGGGGCGTGGGCGAGCGAGCCCGGTGCCCTGCGCAGGCTCGCCCCCTTGTTCCTGGCAGGCGGCCTGGCCGGCATGCTCGCGGGAGGGCTCGGGAGCCGGGTCGCGATGCGCATCGCCGCGATGGCAGCGCCGGAGTCGGCTCAGGGGATCCAGACCGAGGCCCAGGCCACGATCGGGCAGATCACGCTCGGCGGCACCCTGTTCCTCGTGGTGTTCGCAGGGATCGCGTCTGCGGCGGTCGGGACCGCGTTCTACCTCGGCGTTCGGGCATGGCTCCCCGCCCCCCGTTGGTCACGCGCGCTGGCCTTCGGGGTGCTGGAGTTGGTCGTGTTCGGGACGGCGGTCCTTGACCAGGGCAACCGAGATTTCACGATCCTGGGGCGCCCGCTCCTCAACGTCGTGGTCTTCGGGAGCCTGTTCGTGCTGCACGGCGTCCTGCTCGTCGTGCTTCAGCGGCCCGCCCGCCGCCTCGTCGACTCCGTCGGAGGCGGTGTCAGATGGCGCGAGGCGCTCGTGAACGTCGCCACCGTCGCCGCCGCGGCGCTCACCGCGTTCGGGCTGACCGCCGTCGTACTCGGGGGTGGCGGCTGGTGGCACCGGCTCTGGATGCTGACGCTCCTCGTCTGCGCTACGGGACTCGCGTTCATCGACCCGGATCGGGCGCGACCGATCACCCGCCCCGCGCTGCGGATCGCCGGTGGTGCCTCTCTCGCGGTGATCGCGCTCTCCGGCGGCGTCGAGCTGCTCGACGCCGTGACAACGATCGCCTGACCGCTATGCCCGCGGGCGCTCCTTGGCCGGGTCGTAGACCGACAGCGGCGCGACCATGGCCGGCGCGGTTCCGTCGGCGACGGCCACCTCCACCGGGTTGCCTTCGTCGGCGGCCGCGGTGTCCAGGATCGCGAGCCCGAGCGTCCCGACGCGGGGACTCACGGCTGGGGAGGTCACGACACCGACCTGCTGACCCCCGCTCGTAACGGCCGCCCCGTAGTCCGGCGCCGTATCCGAGTCGATCTTCAGGGACTTGAAACGCTTCGGCGGGTCCGCGCCGCGCGCGGCCAGCGCGGCCACACCAACGCACTCGGTGTCCGTCTTGATGAAGCGATCCATGGACAGGTCCCAGGGCGATGTCTCGCCTGGGTCGTAGTCGACCGCGATGATGATCAGACCCACCTCGGTCCGCGCGAGATCGATCGCGGTCAGCCCGAACGGCACCGCCCCCGCGCCGACGAGCGAC
>DATEDE010000223.1:0-3005 GCA_035286545.1 Actinomycetota bacterium
GTGGCCCCGGGCGACGACGAGGTCGTGGCGCGCGGCCTCGCGGCCAAGGTCGCGAACCTGCGCATCTTCCGGGACGAGGAGGGCCTCACCAACCGGTCGCTCCTGGACGTCGGCGGAATGGCCCTGGTGGTGAGCCAGTTCACGCTCTTCGCGGACACCCGCAAGGGACGGCGCCCCTCGTTCCTCGGTGCGGCGGCGCCCGAGGTCGCGGAGGCGCGCTACGAAACGTTCGCGCGGGCGCTCGAGGAGAACGGGGTGTCCGTTGCCCGAGGCAGGTTCCGGGAGGAGATGGAGGTCGAGCTCGTCAACGACGGGCCGATGACGGTGTGGCTGGATACCGCCGAGTGACGGTCAGGCGGTCTTCTGCAGGCTCCGCCGGCAGCGCGTGCACACGAGTTGGTAGCGCACCGCGCCGTCCTCTTCGAAGCGCAGGCGCTGCAGGTTCGGTTCGTAGCGACGATGGACGCGGACGCGGTTCATCCCCGACGACTGGGGGTTGAAGCCGCCCATCGATCCCTTGCCGCAGATCGCACAGCTGCGGGCCATCTCATTCCCCGATAGCGGTCCCGGTGACACGAAACGCCGCCCGGGTGCCCGGAGGCGCCCGAACGGGCGGCTATCATAGCACGGCCCTTGGCCGTCCCGACCGTGTGAGCGAGGTGGCGCATCCTTCGATGACCGACGCGACCGCGCCGCGCCAGGCGGGCCCGAGGGGGCGGCCCCGGAGGTCCGGGACGCGACGCGTACGGCGGCGATCGCTCGAGGGGGACCGGACGGTCCGCTACTGCCTCGGGCCGGGGCTCCTGCGGGCGGTGCGCGGGGCGACCGTGAACGTCGAACGCCACGTTCCCGAGTTGAACGCCCTGAACGTCTACCCGGTGCCCGATGGCGACACGGGGGTCAACATGATCGCCACGATGCGCGCTGCGCTCGCCGAGGTGGAGACGATCCCACGGGGACGGGCCTCGCTGAGCGAGCTGGCGGCGGCGATCGCCTTCGGGTCGCTGATGGGCGCGCGGGGCAATTCCGGGGTCATCCTCTCGCAGGTCTTCCGGGGCATGGCCGAAAGCATCGCCGGCAAGCGCCGGGCCGACGCGCGCGATCTCGCCGAGGCTCTCATGGCCGGCACGCGGTCCGCCTACAGCGCGGTGGCGCGACCGGTCGAGGGCACGATCCTCACCGTAGCTCGCGAAGCGGCCCACGCGGCGGCCGAAGCGGCCGACCGCGGAGAGCCTCTCGGGACGGTCCTCGCGATCGCGACCGACGCGGCCCGGCGGGCGGTCGCGCGAACGCCCGAGCAGCTCGACGTGCTTCGTGACGCCGGCGTCGTGGACGCGGGCGGGCAGGGTCTCTACCGCGCCCTCGAGGGTGCCCTCGCCACGATCGCGATCGCGGGAGCGCAGCGCCCTGAGCCGGGCGGGGCGGAGCCGGCGGATGAACGGGGCCCGGAACTGTCTTTCCCCGAGGCGCCCGACGGCGCGTGGGGCTACGAGACCGTCTTCCTCGTGCGGGGCCGGCAGCCGCTCGAGCTGGAGACGATCCGTCGTCGGCTCGAGGAGATCGGCGGATCGGTCCTCGTCGCGGGAGACCATTCGATGATCAAGGTGCACGTCCACAACGACCGTCCCGACGAGGTCATCGCCTTCGGGCTGTCCCTCGGGTCACTGAGCCAGGTTTCGATCCAGGACCTCGACGAGCAGACGCGGGAGGTCCGGGATGCCCGCCAGGCCCGCGACTCGGGCAAAGCCCACGAGACCCGCACTGCGGCGGAGCCGGCGCCCCTGGCCGTGGTCGCGATCGCGGCCGGGGAGGGACTTGCCGAGGTGTTCGCTTCGTTCGGGATCGCGGAAGTGTTGCGCACCCCCCGGACGGGCAATCCGAGCACCGGCGAGATCCTCGAAGCGCTCCGGCGGATCGAGGCGCCCGCGGTCATCATCCTGCCCAATGACGCCAACGTCGTGCTTGCGGCGGAGCAGGCCGCGCTGGCCTGTCCGGACAAGGAGGTCGTGGTCGTGCCGACGCGGAGCGCACCGGAGGGGTTCGCTGCCCTCCTGGCGATGGACAGGGCGGTCGGCGCGCGCGCCAACCTGGGGCCCATGCTCGCGGCCGCCCGCGACGTCCAGACCCTCCTCGTCGGGATGGCCGAGCGGACATCGCGCTTCGCCGGGCGGACCGCGCGCCGCGGGCAGTTCGTCGTCCTGCACGCCGACGAGGGCCTCATCGAGGCGGCCGACGACCCCGTGAGCGCTATCGGGGAGGCGCTCGGCCGGCTGGGCCCGGGTTTCGAGCTGCTGACCCTCTATCTGGGGGAGGGGGCGACGGCCGAGGAGGCGCAGGAGATCGCCCGCGCGGTCGCGGAGCGCCGCCCGGGCACCGAGGTGGAGATCCTCCCCGGCGGGCAACCGCACTACCGCTACCTCGTCTCCGCCGAGTAGGGGACCGGACCGTCGCCACGCGGTCGCGCGCCACGCCCGGGACAGGCGACCCTCTCGACCTGCCGCTCGCGCGGCTCGCGCTCGGGGCACCCCGTCAGGTCCGGCTCCTCGAACGCCGGGGCATCCGCACGGCGCGGGACCTCCTGTTCGACTTTCCCTACCGCTACGAGGACTTCCGCGAGATCGTCCGGCTCGGCGAGCTCGGCCGGATCGGGGAAGGGGAGCCTGCGACGTCGGTCGCCGAGGTCGTCGACGTGCGCGTCGAGCAGACCTGGCGGCGACGTGTGCAGCGCACCACGGCCTACCTGCGCGACGAGTCCGGGGAGGCCGAGGCGATCTGGTTCGGCCGTCGCTTCATCGAGCGCCGCGTGCGCTCCGGCGACCGTGTCATCGTCAGCGGGAGGGTTCGGCACCGCGGCTTCCTGGCCCAGTTCGATGACCCCTCGTTCGAGCGCCTCGACGGCCACGAGCTGGTCCACACGGGCCGGATCGTGCCCGTCTATCACCTGACCGCCGGGCTGACGATCACGTGGCTGCGCGGAGCGATCAAGAAGGCCCTCGACCGGTTCG
>DATEDE010000224.1:0-11157 GCA_035286545.1 Actinomycetota bacterium
TACACCGGGGGCGGTGATGGTGTCGTCACGATCCCCCTCCCACCGGGCCCGGCGAACCCCCAGTTCCTTGGGACCTTCCTCGAGTACCCGGGCAAGATCGAGGGAGACGCCTACGTCTCGAGCGCGCCCATCGTCCCGGGCGAGAGCACGGCGACGCTCAGGTTCGAGGCCCCGTCGCTCCCGAACCTGTCCGTCCCGCTCGCGTTCCCGGCGACGAGCTTCCAGCTGTACGTGCCGCAGGGGATCGACATCGGGACGGACCTGCTCCGCCTCGAGGGGACGATCACCGACCAGGGGCGCACCTACAGCGTCTACTCGGCGCAGAACCTCGCGCCGGAGACCGTGATCGACGCGGCGCTCACGCCGGCGCCCGCGGATAGCTCCCAGGGGACCGCGATCCAGATCCTGCTGGGCGTGGCCGCGCTCGTCGCGGCCGGCGTCATCGTCGCGTGGTTCCTGCGGCGCCGGCGCGCCTCTAAGGCCCCCGCCAGATCAGCGAAGGGTGCGAAGTCCGCCCCCACCCCGCCTGTGCCTCGCGAGGCCGGCACGAGGGAGGGGACCGCGGACCCGTCCGGGAACGGACACGGCGGCGGCGCCCCCGACGAGGACGTCGACCTGATCATCGACGAGATCGCGGCGCTGGACCTCTCGTTCGACAAGGGCCTGCTCGAGGAGCGCACGTACAAGCGCCTGCGGATCGCCGCGAAGGATCGACTCCTGCGCGCCCAGGGGGCGCGGACCGGGGGGCGGGTCCGGTGAGCGTGGGAGGTGCGGTGACATGCTTCTGACGCGCGAAGCCGACTACGCGGTCCGGTGCGTGGTCGAGGTTGCTCGGAGCGGCCGTACGAGCGCTGCTCGCGTCGCGAAGGCGCAAGGGATCTCGCCGACCTTCCTGGGCAAGATAGTCCGCTCCCTCGCCAAGGCCGGGATCCTCGCGACCCGCCGAGGCGTGGGCGGCGGCATCATGCTCGCCCAGCCGATCGAGGACATCTCACTGATCCAGGTCATCGAGGCGATCGGCGGGCCCTTATGCATCAAGGACTGTCTGCAGACGCCCGCCCAGTGCGGACACGTCGACGGCTGCCCCGCCTACCCGTACCTGCGCGACGCGCAGGACCGTCTCCGCGAGTCGCTCGACGTGAGCTTCGCCCGGCTGATGGCCGGGCCGGATGTCGCACCCGAGCCTGCCGCTCCGATCCTCGCGCCCGCGATCGTGAAGGCCAGGGCGGGGAACGGGAACGGGCAACGCAAGACCGAGGTCGCCTCTTCGACGCCGAGGAGGGATGCCCCGTGACGCTCCTCACGCTCGCGATGGGGTACCGGGAGTCCCCGCTCGCCGACCTGGAGCGCGCGGCGATCCGGCCCGAGGAGCTCCAGGACGCGCTCCCGTGCCTGCTGCGCGCGCCCGACGTCCGCGAGGCCGTCGTGCTCTCCACCTGCAACCGGGTCGAGATCTACACGTGGGCCAAGGAGCCGGAGGCCGCGACGGAGCAGGTCCGGCTGTTCCTCGAGGACCTGAAGCAGCTGCCCATGGGTTGGACCCGCGCCCGCACACGGGTCCTGCTCGGGGACGACGTGATCCGGCACCTGTTCTCGGTGACCGCCGGCCTCGACTCGATGGTCACCGGTGAGTCCGAGATCCAGGGCCAGGTCCGCGCCGCGTACAGGTCCGCTGCCGCACTCGGCGCGGTCGGCCCGCACCTGCACGGCCTGTTCCGGTGGGCACTGGAGAGCGGGCGCCGGACCCGCACCTCGACCGGCCTGTCGCGCGCCCAGGACTCGTTCCCGCGCGCTGCGGTCCGGGCGATCGATTCGACCCTGCAGGAGGTCGCGGGCCGGGAGGTCCTCGTCGTCGGCAGCGGCAGGATGGCCTCGGCGTCCGTTCGCGCGCTCGCGTCCGCGGGTGCCCGGATAGGGATCGCGGCCCGCAGGCTGGAGGCCGCGGAGGAGCTCGCGGACGATCACAACGGGTTCGCCCTCCCACTGCACGCCGTCGAGGACGCGCTCGTCGTCGCCGACGCGGCGGTCTTCGCGACCTCCTCGCCCGAGCCCCTGATAGGCGTCCCCGCTTTCCACCGGGTGATCACGGGTCGCGGCGGGCGGCGGCTCACGGTCGTGGACCTTGGGCTGCCGCGCAACGTTCACCCGGATGTGGCCGAGCTCGACGGCGGCAAGGACGGCTTCCACCTGTTCGACCTCACCCGCCTGGACCGCGACGGCTTCACGGTCCCCGGGGGGCGCGAGGCGCAGATCGGCGCGGCGCACGAGGTCGTCCTCATCGAGGCGGAACGGTGCGTCGCGTGGTTCCGCTCGAAGCCCGCAGACGCGGTCGTCACCGCGATCCAGGCCCGCGCGGCCCAGGTGGCCGAGACGGAGGCCGCGCAAGCGGCACGGATCCCCGGCCTCGACGAACGCCAGCGAGCGGCCGTCGAGCAGGCGATCCGGCGCACCGTCCGCAAGGTCGTCCACACGCCGACCGTGCGCGCCAAGGAAGCGTGCGCCCGCGGTGACGAGAACCTCCTGCAGGCGGCACGGTGGCTGTTCGGCATCGACGGGCGCGAGGAGGAGGCCGTCGTTGAGCCGGACGGCTCGGTCCAACAGGTGGAGGGCGCGGGGCGATGAGCCTGCGACGACGCCGGCGGAAGCGCGCAGGAGCGGCCGACGCGGCAGCGCCGCCGGCCGAGACGACCGGACCGCCCGCCGAGCCGACGGTGGCGGGTGAGTCCGGCGAACCCGCAGGCGAGGAGGACTCCGCCAAGGGGCTCATCTCCGGAACCCGGGCCGCCCTCGCTCCGTTGAAGAAGCGACACATCCTGATCGCGAGCATCGGCGTGATGGGCTTCGTGCTCGCCGGGACGCTCCTGTTCTCCGCGGCGAGCTTCTGGTGGACGTCACAGCCGTCCTTCTGCGGCCGGTGCCACGTGATGGAGCCCTACATCGCGGCGTGGGAGCGGTCCGCGCACGCGGACGTGAGCTGCGAGAGCTGCCACCTCACCCCCGGGTTCTTCGGCTTCATCGGCGGCAAGATCGCCGGCCTGCAGGTCGTCGCCAACTACATCCGCGGCGACTACGAGGACTGGTCGTTCAACGCGGCCGTCTCTAACGCATCGTGCCTGCAGTGCCACGAGGACATCCTCGCCAAGAACATCCACAGCGCTGATACCGGCGTGATCGTGAGTCACCGCAACATCGTCGAGACCGGCGGGAAGTGCATGTTCTGCCACTCCACCGTCGCGCACGGAGCCGCCGTCCAGATGGGGTCGGCGACGCACCCGACGATGGCCACCTGCCTCACGTGCCACAACGACGAGATCGCGCCGCTCGACTGCGACCTGTGCCACGTCGGCAAACGGGCGCCGCCCGAGGCGACGGCCTCGCCGACCGACGCTGGGGGCTAACCGAGGAGGGGGAGGACGTGAACAGACGCAAGAAGCGCAAGCAGGAACCGCGTCAGTTGATGCTCCCTGGGGTCGCGAGCGCACCAGGCGGGACCGCGATCCGAACTGAGCGGATCGGACCGATCAAGCGTGCGCGCCTGGTACTGGTGACCACTCCCACCACGCGACGCCGGTTCCTCGCGGGGACCCTCGGATGGGTCTCTGCCGCGATCGCGGCAGCGCTCGGCATCCCGGCGGCCGTCTCCATCGTCTCGCAGGGCTTCCGGGAGAGCGACCTGGGGTGGAGCCCGGTTGCCCGCCTGACCAAGCCCGAACCTGGGGAGCCGGACCTCACGGTCGTGGGCGAGCCGGTCCTGACCCAGTTCACGTCCCTGGTCCAGGACGCCTACATGAAGGCGGCGCCGCGGGAGGCCGCGATCTACGTCGTGAACCGTGGCGACGGCGAATTCACCGTCTTCGACGTCCGATGCACGCATCTCGGGTGCCCCGTCGCCTGGGAGAAGGCGAAGGGCCGTTTCGTCAGTCCCTGCCACAACGGGTTGTTCGACATCGACGGCCGGGTGACCGGAGGCCCTCCTCCCCGGCCGCTCGACCAGTACGAGGTGAAGGTCGAGAACGGTGTCCTGTTCGTCGGTGAGCTGTACCAGGTCAACGACGAGCTCCAGCGGGTCACGACGTAAGGAGAGCGACCGTGTTCGCAGGCACGAAGGACTGGATCGAGGAGCGGCTGCACCTCCAGCCGGCGGCGGAGCGGGTGATGGACCACCCCGTCCCCCGGCACATCACGTGGCTCCACTGCTTCGGGGGTCTGACGTTCTTCACCTTCATCATCCAGGTGGTGACCGGGGTCATCATGACCTTCTTCTACATCCCGTCCCCGGACCACGCGACGGACAGCGTGGCGTACCTCCAGGATGCGGTGCCCTTCGGGAGCATCATCCGCAACCTCCACGTGTGGGGCGCCTACGCGATGGTCCTGCTGGTCTTCCTGCACATGGTCCGCGTGTTCGTCCATAAGGCCTACCGGAAGCCGCGTGAGCTCAACTGGGTCCTGGGGGTGGGCATGATCATGCTCGTCCTTGGCTTCGGTTTCACCGGGTACCTGCTCCCCTGGGACCAGAAGGCCTACTGGGCCACCAACGTAGGGATCAACATCGTGGGGACGATCCCCTTCGTCGGGGAGACGGCGGCGAACTTCCTGCGCGGAGGCGCCGAGCTCGGCGCGCTTACGCTCGTGCGGTTCTTCGCGCTCCACGTCTTCATCCTGCCGCTCCTGCTCGTCGTCGGGATGCTGCTGCATTTCGCGATGGTCAGGAAGCAAGGGATCGCCGAACCGCTGTAGGGGGTCGTGACATGGCGCACTCGATCACCGAGCCGACCGGCCCGGTCGCCGACGTCCCCGAGGGGACCCCCGGCCGAAAGCCGATGCCCTTCTTCCCGGACTTCGCCCTGGTCGAGGCGATCACGGCGCTGTGCTACCTGGTGGTACTGCTGATCCTGGCCGCGATCACCGAGCCCTCGCTCGAGGAGGCCGCCGATCCCACCGCCTCCGGCTACGTCCCGCGGCCCGAGTGGTACTTCATGTGGGCCTTCCAATCCTTGAAGTACTTCAAGGGCGAGTCCGAGATGCTCGGCACGTTCGTCATCCCGACGATAGCGATCGCCCTGCTCGTCGCCGTCCCGTTCATCGACCGGCGCGAGCGGCCGAAGCCGTTGTTCCGCGGGACCCGCCCGATCCGGCTGTGGCCGCGGTTCGTGGCGCTCATCGTCATGGCCGGTCTCGGTGCCCTCACCTACCTCGCGATGTCCTCGGCGGCGCCGATGACCCGCGTGTCTCGGCCACTCACCGCGGCAGAGGCCGCCGGCCAGGCGCTGTACGGCAAGCTCGGTTGCTCGACCTGCCACACGGTGGGCCAGGCCGGCGGGGACCGGGGCCCCGACCTGTCCGCGTTCGGCTCGCAGCCCGACGCGAACGAGCGCGTGCTGCTGCACTTCACCGGCATCGGGACGGCGCCCGACAGCGTGATGCCCGGCTACCAGCTATCCGAGGCCGAGCTCCGCTCGCTCGCCGAGTTCCTGCTCGGCCTCCAGGGCGAGGAGCCGTGATGGAGCAGCCGAAGCCGCGGCGGCCGATCCCCCGGGTACTGATGGTGCTGGTGCCGCTGGTCACCCTGGGGCTCGCGTTCATCGCGATCGCCGTCGCCTGGAGATCCGGCCAGCCGGAACCGCCGGCTCCCCCGCCGGACGAGGTCGGCGATGTCCAGGTGGCGAGCGAGGCCTTCCTCGGCTGCACGGACTGCCACAGCGACCTCGACAAGGTCTTCAAGCAGGGCAAGCTGCCCAACCTCCTGTACCGGCACGCGGTGCACTTCGACAAGGGGGTGTCGGACTGCTCGGTCTGCCATCCGGCCAACACGCACGAACCCGACAAGATCAATCGGCCCACCATGTCGCGCTGCTTCATCTGCCACGGGCTCGAAAAGAACGCGATCGCCCCGGGCGCATGCATCACCTGCCATCCCAAGGACATGAGCCAGATCCCCTCCTCGCACCTCGAGGACGGGTGGCTCCCAACCGTACACGCGGAGGCGGCGCTCGAGGACAACTTCGAATGCCTCACATGTCACGAGCAGGCCACGTGCGAGTCGTGCCATGGCCTCGAGATGCCGCACGACGAGACGTTCACCGAGGAGACGCACCCTGCCATCTACTTCGAGGACCCGCAGGTATGCGCGGGCTGCCACCCGGAACCGGTCGACCGTCCGGACGACTGCGACACCTGCCACCACCGCGAGGGCCCCAAGGACGTGGCCTGGGTGGAGTTCCACCCCTCGGCGGTGAAGGACCTCGGTGCGGGGACGTGCTTCCAGTGCCACGCCGATCAGACCTGCCGCACCTGTCACAGCAAGGGGATCGAGGACATCTCGGCGGACCAGGCGCTGTTCACCGCGGCGCCACCTGTCCCGCCGCCGCAGCCGAGCGGACCAACCGGGTGATGGAACCCATGATCGGACCAGCCAACAGACCAGGAGGACGGAGATGACCGACATCGACGCACCGAACGACACCGCGCGCGAGACGGGAGGCGGCCGCCGCGAGGGCGGGGTCCTCGAGATCGCGAGGACCAAGGTGGAGCTGTGGCTCGTGGTGATCTTCATGGCGCTGGCGTTCGGCGCCGGGATCGCCGTGATGGTCATGTACGAAGAGCCTCAGCCCGTGGTGGGGGTCCAACAGCCTGTCGGGCAGTTCCCGCAGGCGCCCCCGCTCACCGAAGAGCAGATCCAGGGCGGTCTGCCGACCGGTCACCCAGGCCTCAGCGGGGGCACGGGCGCGACCGGCGCTGTCGACGCGGAACAGGCCTCGGGATCGGGTAAGGGCGATGGCGCGACCGGTTCCGGCTAGAAGGGAGACACACCGTGGGCCACGACGAGAGGCCCGAGGACGAGCGAGGACTCCCACAGACCGATGAGGCCGAACCCCGGGCCAGCGGCTGGGAGGCCGGCGAGGAGCCGTCGAGGCACCGCGTCCGCCGTGCCCTGCTCGTGCTCGCCGGCGTCCTCATCGTGTCGATGCTCCTCGTCGGCTGGAACCGTCTCGTCTCCTCCGACGCCTTCTGCGCCTCCTGCCACCAGATGGAGCCCTCCGTCGACGCGGCGGACCGATCCGTCCACGACGACGTGTCCTGCCTCGCGTGTCACACGAAGCCGGGCCTCGCCGGATCGATCCGCTACCTGCCGGCCTTCGCCCGCGAGAGCATCGACACCTTCACGGGTTGGGACATCGCGGACGGCGTGCTCGCAGCCCGCGACTGCGGGTCGTGCCACGTCGCCATCGCCGGGACCCCCGAACTCGAAGCCGCGCACCCGGAGGGTGCGGACTGCGCCGCCTGTCACGGCGAGGTCTCGCACCCTCCGTTGCGCCTCGCGGGCTTCGAACGGCCGGTCGAAGCGGTCGCCGGCGAGGATCCCCACCCGCCGGCCTACGTGCAGACCCATGGCGAGGCCGTGGTCGGCGGGATCGGAACCTGCGTCGAGTGCCACGACGCAGGGTTCTGCGAGGCCTGCCACTTCCGCTCGACCTACCCGCACCCGAAGCGGTGGATCGAGGACCACGGACCCAGCCAGCTCGACGAAGGGCCGGACGCTTGCGCCCTATGCCACCCGCAGACGTTCTGCGCGGGCTGCCACGGGACGGAGATCCCGCACCGGATCGGGTGGCTCGGCGAGCACTGGCGCGACCTCCAGGACGCTCCCGTCGCGGCATGCATGTTGTGTCACCCCAAGCCCGACTGCACCTCCTGTCACACGGAGCACACCGTGCACCGGGAGCAGGACCTGTACACGGAGCCGCCGAGATGACGCGCCGGGGATCCTCGCGCGGGCTCGTCGTCCTGATCCTCGTGATCGTCGTGCTCCTGCTCGCCGAGGGCGCCCTGGTGGCCTACGTGTTCATCTCGCCGAGCGCGAGCCGGCGGCTCGAGGGCGTTGCCGAGTCGGTCCAGCGGATCTGGGCGGGGGACGAGGAGCATCCCGGGCTCCGTACCCGGGTCGCGCGTTCGGCGAACGGCGCCTACCTGGAATGGGTCGTGCCACTTTGGCGCGAGCCCGCCGTCCCCGCGGTGGACCCGGAGTTCACCGCGTGCGTGGATTGCCACCCGGACTACGCGAGCGAGCGAAGGTTCACCGTCTACATGGACCATCCGCTCCACGCGGAGATCGGGTTGGCCTGCAGCACCTGCCACACGCTGAGCCCGCACCCCAACCCACCCAGACCCCAGGAGCGGGTGTGCGCGGAGTGCCACTCCGTGGACGACAAGGACGAGTGCGTGCTCTGCCACCCGCCGGCCTCGCTCCCGCACTTCTACTACCTGGGTGCGCCCAAGCAGGCCGCGGTCCGGTGCGACGTCTGCCATCCCAAGGGCCGGTTCACGGTGGAGAACCCCACCCCGAAGGTCACCGGGGACTTCGATGGTGATCCGGCCGGGGCTTGCTTGTCTTGTCACGAGGCCACGACCTGCCGAACGTGCCACGGCGAGTCCCATCCCACCGACTGGGTGGCCCAACACGGGGCCCTCGCGGTGAACTCCCTCACGACGACCTGCAACGACTGCCACACGCCGACGTGGTGCGCGAGCCGGTGTCACGCCGTCACGCCTATCAACCCGTTCGTCCCGACGACACCACCACAGACAGGGGTACGACCATGAAGACCCAGCGCAGTACCGGGATCGCCGTCGCGGCCGCGATCCTCGTGACCGCGATGGTCGCCATCGGAACGCTCGCAGCCCTCCATCGCGGCCCATGGGCTCGAACCGAGGCGGCCCCCGACCTGGGTCCCGTCATCGCAGAGGTGAACGGTGACCCGATCTTCCTCGCCGACGCGAGATCGCGGATCGACGGCATCGCCACCGTCCACGGCGAGATCAGCGACGTGCTGGGCGAGGACTGGCAGCAGGTCGTCTTCCAGTCCCTGGTCGACGACCAGCTCCTGAGCCAGGAGGCCGAGGCACTCGGCATCGAGGTGACCGATGAGGACATGCAGACCTGGTACGCGGAGATCCAGGGCTCGATCGGCTCGGACCAGACGGTGGACCAGTGGCTCCAGACCCAGGGCATGACCCGGACCGAGATGGAGCGGACGATCGCCCGGCAGATCATCGGCACCCGCGTGTTCGCGGCCGTGACCCAGGGCGTTGCCGTCTCGACGGCACGGCTGCGCGAGTACTACGAGTCGCATCTGTCCGACTACACGGCTCCCGACGGCTCGACGACGCTCTTCCGGGACGTGCGTGGGTCGATCCTCGCCCAGGTGCAGGAGGACGAGGAGGCCGCTGCTTACACCACTTGGCTGGAGCAAGAGCGGCAGGCCGCCACCGTGGCGGTGCTGCTCGAGGACTGGTGGAGGGACCTCCCATGAGCAAGAAGGCTTCGAACCCGCGCTCCCTGATCATCGCCTTGCTCGGACTGACGCTCCTCGTGATGGTGCTCGGAGGAGCCGTGCTCGTCGTGAAGCTCCGACCCGACTCCACGGCCCCCTCGACCCAGGAGCGATCCATCGCCACCTGGGAGGACGCCGTCGCCGACGATCCGACGAGCGACATCGCCCAGACCGGCCTTGGGATGGCCCTGCTTGACGTCGGTCGGATCCAGGACGCGGAGACCGCGTTCCGGGTGGCGCTCGAGCTGAACGACGCCAACTGGATGGCCAACTTCCAGCTGGCGCTGCTTATGCGGGAGCGCAACCCCGAGCGGACGCTGACCCTGTTCGACAAGGCGGCGGCCAACGCCACGCCCGAGAACCGGGCGGTGGTCCTGCTGGCCACGGGCGACTTCCTGATGGTGCGCGGTGAGACGAAGGTGGCGGTGGCCGCTTATCGCGACTCGATCGCGAACGCTTCCTTCATCTTCGACTCGCACCTCGGGCTGGCCAAGGCGCTCGAGGAGCTCGGCAAGACCGAGGCCGCGCTCGCCGAATACCGGGAGGCCGGACGGTTCGCTCCCGGTCACCCCGAGGTCGAGGCGGCGATCCAGCGACTGGAGGACCACAGCGGCGACAACTGACCGCGCGGAACGCCGCGCGAACAAACGAGGAGGAACGAGACCATGGCGACCACGACCGAACAGATCGATGGATCCGGTGCACCCCTCGAACCCGGACCCCCCACGGACGAAGAGGAGGAGGAACGCGGGAACCGGAGACTTCTGATCTTCCTCCTCGCGCTGCTCGGCGTGGCGGCGATCTTCCTGCTCGCCCTCCTGCTGTGGCTCCTCCGCCCGGAGTCCGAGCCCGAACCCGGTCAGGTCGCCGGGTACCCGATCGACGTCGTGACCACGATCTACGGCTACGGCGACGGACCCGACGAGTTCGTCAACTGGCCGCTCGGCGTCGCGTTCGACGAGCAGGGCAACGTGTGGATCTCGAACACCGGCGAGGGTCGAGCCGAGCAGTACACCTCGGAGGGCGGATACATCCGCTCCGTCGGGGTGGAGGACGACTTCGGCAAGCTGTACGCGCCCTACGGGCTCGTCGTGGACCCGGCCCGCGACGCCCTGTACGTCGCCGACCCGCGCGGGCGGGCGGTCCAGATCTACACGGCCAGCACCGGCGCCTACATCGGTCACCTGCCCGCCGACGACCAGGACCTGAAGGTCTTCGGCGACGAGGGGTTCACGCCATTCGACGTGGGGCTCGCGGGCGGCCGGGTGGTGGTCTCCAGCAACGACGGGCTGTACTTCTTCGACGCCAACGGCAACGTCGTCTCCCGGTGGGGCGGAACCTTCGGACGCAGGGATGCCCCGGTGCGGGGCTCGGGCCTGGGGATGTTCAACTTCCCCGACTCGTTCACGACCGATCCCGCGACCGGACGCGTCTACGTCGCGGACACGCTGAACCGGCGCGTGATCGCGCTCGGGTCCGAGGGCCGGTGGCTCTGGGTCTCGGGACGGCCCGACAAGGACGGCAAGATCACTTCCTTCTGGCAGCTGCCACGTGGCATCGCGGTCGGCCCGGACGGGAACGTGTACGTGATCGACACCTTCAGGCCGGATCCCGAGGGCATGGGAACGGGGCACTTCGTCGTCCTGTCCCCGGACGGCGAGCTCCTATCCGAGTTCGGACGCAACGGCAGCGACACGGGCTCGTTCCGGTTCCCCGAGCAGCTGGCTCGCGGTCCGGAGGGCCTTTGGGCGATCGCGGATCGCGAGAACGACCGAGTCGTCATCTTCCGGCTGATCACGCCGTACCCGGAGGTCACCGACCT
>DATEDE010000225.1:0-5260 GCA_035286545.1 Actinomycetota bacterium
GCCCTCGCGCTCGGAGTCGTTCGGCCTGGTTGCCCTCGAGGCCCAGGCGACCGGCACGCCGGTCGTCGCCGCGGCCGTCGGCGGTCTGCGATACGTGGTGGAGGACGGCGTCACGGGGGCGCTCGTCGAGGGACACGATCCGGCCGACCACGCCGATCGGCTGCTGGCGATCCTCGCCGATCCGAGTGGCGCGCGAAGGATGGGGGAGGCAGCGGTCGTGCGCTCGCTACGGTTCTCGTGGGACGCTACGGCGGGAGCGATGCTCTCGGTGTACCGGGAGCTCCTCGGCTAGCCCTGCGGACGCTCGAGCATCGTCACGACGGTTGGACGTTCGACTCACGTGGTGCTCGTGCGACACGTCGCCCGGCCGCCTTGCGGCGCAGACGATAGCGCGATCTCGTCCGCCGACGTTCACGCTTCGCTCGTGTTCTTGTCACTCTTTATCCCGAGCCCGCTACCAGCGCATATGCCGTTCTACCTGCGGGTTCGTCGGGTTGACCGCTACCTGGCACGCCGGTAGATTCCGCCTTGCTCCGAGCAGCCGGAGCGGCCGAGTCAGGGAACCGAAGCCGGGACCCCTGGGAAAGCCGTAAGGCCGACTGGGCGCACCTGCTCGTACGGTTGGGAAAGCCAACTAGCTGTGCGGGTGGGGAGGCTCGGGAGGCCCCAAAGCCCAACGAAAGGGCCTACGGTCAGGAAACCGAGACGGCTGTGAGAGGTTGCTCGGGGCACCTGAGCCCGAGGGGCTGAGGGTGGTTGGAGGCTTCGGCTTCCGACGAGCCCGAGGTCCCTCGGGTTCTTCTTCGTCCCCCACTTGTTCGCGCTCGTCGGCACCGGCTACGGTTCCGGGGCCATGGTGTCCGAACAGGAGTCGGGGTCCCGCCGCGACCAGATCGTCGAGGTGGCGATGCGCCACTTCGCCGAGAACGGGTACCGCGGCGCCCGGGTCGAGGACATCGCCTCGGAGGTGGGGGTCGCCAAGGGGACGGTCTTCCTGCACTTCGGGAGCAAGGAGGGGCTGTTCCTTGCGAGCTACCGGCGGGCGGTGGGCGAACTGCCAGCGTGGCTGGAGGCGCCCGAGGAGGTCGTCGAGCAGGGGTTCTGGTCGGTGCTGGACTACTGGCTCGAGCGTACCGAGGACTTCCTGTCGGAAGCCTGGGTCCCCAACCGCGTCGCGATGATGGGCCGCTACGACACCGGATTGGGCCTGAGGCGCCCCATCGATCGGCTGATGCGGAGCGAGGACCCCTACGGGACGCTGGAGTTCGTCGAGTTCGGCGTCCGCCGGGGCGAGATCCGCGAGGACGTCGACGCCGAGATGATCGCCTCGATGCTCGACTGGCTGGCCGAGCGGTTCCAGGACGTCCTGGGGAGCGAGGAGCTCGACCCCGGGCTGGTCCATCGCAGGCCCTTCGTGCCCGAGCGGCGCGAGGCGAGGATACGGGAGTTCCTGGAGATCCTGCGCTCGGGCATCGCCTCGCGATGACTGCGGGACTCGACGGTCGGCCGCCCGGCCTGCCAACATGGGCGGCCTGATGAGCGATACCGGGCATCGCACGGTGGCCTTCCTCGGCGGGGGGCGGATGGGCGAGGCCCTCGTGTCCGGGCTGATCCGCTCGGGCGGGCGCAGCGCGGACGAGATCATGGTCACGAACCGCCGGGAGGAGCGCTCCCGCGAGCTGGCAGAGCGCTACGGGATCACCACCACGCTGTCGAACGCCGAGGCCGCCGCCTGGGCCGATGTGCTCGTGCTGATGGTCAAGCCCCAGGACATGGACGCGCTGCTCTCGGAGATCCGCGAGCACGTAACGCCCGATGACCTCATCGTGAGCTTCGCCGCCGGGATCCGCACGTCGTTCGTCGAGAAGCGCCTGCCCGATGAGGTCCCGGTCGTCCGCGTGATGTCCAACGTCGCGGTGCTGGTGGACGAGGCGATGTCGGTGGTCGCCGCGGGCTCGCACTCCACCGAGGCGCACCTGGAAGTGGCGGAGGAGCTGCTCGGCTACGTCGGCAAGGTGCTCCGGCTGAAGGAGACGCATCTGGATTCGATCACCGCGACGAGCGGGAGCGGGCCCGCCTACTTCTTCCTTCTGGCCGAGGCGATGATCGAGGCGTGCATCCTGCTCGGCCTGTCGAGGGACATCGCGACCGAGCTGATCATCCAGACGATGCTCGGCTCGGCCAAGATGCTGCGCGACACCGGCAAGCACCCGGTCGAGCTCCGCGAGATGGTGACCTCGCCGGGCGGGACCACGATCGCCGCGATCCGCCACCTGGAGGAGGCCGGTGTCCGAGCGGCCTTCCTGAATGCGATCGACGCGGCCCGCAAACGCAGCGCCGAGCTTGCCCAAGGCGGCGAGGAGGACGACGGCTGACACCCGATACGAGAGGAAGGAACCACCATGGCACGAGGGGACCGGGCGAAGGTGCGCTGGGCGCACGACCGCACGCGGAAGAAGAAGGATGCCGAGAAGCGCCAGGCTGCCGCTCGCGGCGCCGAGCGCAAGGCAGCCAAGAAGAAGTAGGCGCACCGTGCCCGACCCCGCCGCGGATGTCATCGTCCGCGGTGGTCGCGTGTTCACGGTCGACGACGCCGGGCCGTGGGCCGAGGCCGTTGCCGTCCGCGGCGAGCGGATCCTCGCCGTGGGGCCTCAGGAGGAGGTCCTCGGGCTCGCCGGATCGGCGACGGAGGTCGTCGATGCGACCGGCGGGCTCGTGCTCCCCGGGTTCGTCGACGCCCACAACCACGTCCGCCTCGGTACCCCCGACGGCATCGACCTGAGCGCCGCGACCGATCTCGGGCAGGTTCACCAGGCCCTGCGGGGCGCGGTCGCGGCCGATCCGTCGCTCACGTGGGTCGAGGCCGGCAGGTTCATGTACGGCGCGATCCCCGACGGCCGGACGCCGACCGCGGACGACCTGCCCGAGGAGGTCACGGGCGGCCGTCCCGCGTTCCTGATCTCGTACGACGCGCACACCGTGTGGATGAACCGGCCCGCGCTCGAGCGCTTCGGGATCGGACGCGGGGTCGAGCGTGTGGCGTTCGGGGAGGTGGAGCTCGATGCGTCCGACGAGCCGACCGGGTTCGTCACTGGGTTCGCCGTGATGGGGCTCTCGCGCCAAGGGCTCGCGCTGATGTCCTCGCAGCTCCCGGGGCTCTCGCCCGACGGCCAGTATCGACGGCTGTCCCGAGCGCTCGACATGGCGATCGGATACGGCATCACCACTATCGTCGAGCCACAGAACTCGCCCGACGACATCCAGCTCTTCGTCCGGGCGCGCGACGAGGGCCGGATGCGCTCGCGCGTGATCGCCGCGATGTTCCACCCGCCCGGGACCACGACCGAGGAGGTCGACGAGTTCGAGGAGGCGAAGCGGACCTACGACGACGACAGGTTCCGGGTGGGGCCGATCAAGCTCTACATCGATGACGTGATCGAGCCGCACACCGCCGCGATGCTCGAGGACTACGCGGATCGCCCGGGTGAGCGTGGCGCGCTGTTCTGGGAGCCGGGGGAGTTCGCCGAGCTGATCGCGTCGCTCGAGCAGCGCGGGTTCCAGACGTTCACCCACGCGATCGGCGACCGCGGGATCCGCACTGCGCTGGATGCCGTCGAGCACGCGCGCCGCGTGAACGGCCCGCGCGACGCCCGGCACCAGCTCGTCCACTGCGAGGTCGTCCAGCCGCAGGACCAGCCTCGGTTCGCCCAGCTCTGCGTCGTCGCGTGCATGCAGCCCCGACACGCCGCGCCAGACATCACCGGCGTGTGGATGGCGAACGTCGGAGAGGCTCGGTGGCCGTTCTCCCTGCCCTGGCGAGCGCTCCACGATGCCGGGGCGGTGCTCGCGTTCTCGAGCGACTGGGACGTCGCCGAGATGGACCCGCTCGTCGGGATCTACACGGCGATCACGCGGGCGGACCTCGAGGGCAAGGACGCGTGGGCGACCGAGCAGACCGTGGACCTGCCGACCGCGATCCGCGCCTACACGATGGGCAGCGCGTTCGCGAACTTCGCTGGCGGCGACCGAGGTTCGATCACGCCGGGGAAGTACGCCGACCTCGTGGTCCTCGACCGCGACCTGTTCACGCTCGATGACCCGCGCGAGATCCTCGAGACCCGGGTGACGCACACGATCGTCGGCGGCGAGGTCGTCTACCGCGCCTAGCCGGGACGGCCGAGGCGGTTCCGCAGCACCCCGATGCCCTCGGTCTCGAGCTCGACCTCGGCACCCGGCCACAGGCGCTGCTCGACACCGGGGATCTCGAACGGTCCGGAAGCGAACGCCTCGCCGGGTGCCAGGCGCTCCTCCCTCGAGGCGCGTGCTACGTCACGAAGGAGCACGCGCGCGGCGCCGTTCAGGTTGCCCTTGACCCACTCCTCGCCGTCGACCCGCACGGTCACGAACGCTGCCTGCGGGTCGAGCTCGTCCGGTGTGACCACGCACGGGCCGATAGAGACCGGCACGCCTTCGGGGGAGGGCATCGGGTCCCCGCTCGCGCTGCGGGCGAGCCAGTCCCCGACGAGGGTGTAGCCGAGCACCACGGCCGGGATGTCCTCCGGCGCGAGGGGATCCTGGATGGGACGCCGGAGCACAACCGCGATCTTCGGGTGGAACTCGAGCCAGCCGGCACCGGCGGGCCAGGGGATCTCGTCGCCGGGGCCGAGGACCGGACGCGCCCCCTCGGCGGCGTCGGCCGAACGGAGCGATGTCGGAAGCAGCGAAGCGAGGAGGCGTGCCTGTGGAACCACGACGAGGTCTGGCTCGTCGCGCTTGAGGGCGGCCCGGGCGGCGTGGAGCACGGTTCCCCCGTTGCTCCGAGCGAGGCGCTCCATCGTGTCGGGGAAGGCGGGGTGGCCGACGGTCTCGGGCAGGTCCACGACCCTTCCCTGAAGGAGTGCTCCCAGTCGCCGGTGCCCCCTCCGGTCGAAGGTCACGAGCCTCAAGGGACTCGAATCGTACGCCCGCTGGAACCAGGAATCTCGCTATCCGTTGGTCAGTTGGCGGGCCGTCCGGACTTGGGGCTGCGTGTGACCGGCGACTACGATTGGGCCGGCTCGCAGCGCATCCGGCATGGGAGGGACCTCATGGCAGAGCAGGGCTTCCGCATCACCTACGCGACGATGTCGGCCGACAACGAGGAGCTGCACAAGCTCTACGACCGGGGTATCGAGGTGGCCCGGTCCTGGCTCGGTCAGAAGCACCCGCTGTACGTGAACGGCGAGGCCCGGGAGGGCAGCGGCTACAAGGAGGCGCGCTC
>DATEDE010000226.1:0-2415 GCA_035286545.1 Actinomycetota bacterium
CTCGGCCGCCAGCGTCCGGACGGTCGTGGCCTTGATCCCGAGCATCCGCCCCGCCTCCGAAGAGTCGTACCCGAGGAGGTCGGTGAGGACGACGGCCGCACGCTGCCGACGCCCGAGCGTGTCGAGCGCTCGGAGCACCGACTCGCGCAGGTCGGCCTCCTCGTAGGCGTCGACCTGGCGACCTGGCACGAACGCGGCCCGCCCGGCCCGCGCCACCCTCCGGCGCCGGCTGCGGAACCCGTTCAGCGCGCTCCGGTACAGGTACCCGGCTGGACGATCCATGTCGCGGACCCGGTCCCAGCGCTCCCACAGGTGCAGGAAGGCGTCCTGGGCGATCTCCTCGGCCTCGCCGGCATCACCCGTCATGAGGCAGAGCGCGCGGAACAGAGGCGTCCGCTCCACCTCGAAGAACTCCTCGAAGGACGCGGCCGTCTCCGTCGCCACGAGTGCCGCCTGCGCCATCGGCCGTTCCTCCCGGACGACCATTGCGGCCGAGGTCGTGGACCCGTTCACGCACCATGAACGCCTCGGGGCTCCCACCTGTCCACCGCAGGTCGGCCCCTCGACGAGGG
Source organism: Actinomycetota bacterium (assembly GCA_035286545.1). Classification (GTDB taxonomy): domain Bacteria; phylum Actinomycetota; class UBA4738; order UBA4738; family HRBIN12; genus DASSJM01. The sequence continues at coordinate 573 of DATEDE010000226.1, forward strand.
GTCGTGGGTCCCGACGCTCCCTCCGTGTGTGCCGCCGGGCGTCTAGGGCCCGGTCGCCCCGCTGCCTCGAGGCGTGGCAGGATGCGCGGATGGCCGACCCGGCGGGTATCGACGCCGAGGGCGTTCGCGCGCTCGGGGACGAGGAGAACGCCCGCTTCGTGACTGAGCACCCCCGCTCGATGGCGCTGCTCGAGCGCGCCCGCGGCTCGATGCCCCGGGGCGTCCCGATGGCGTGGATGGACGACTTCTACGAGCACCCACCGGTATGGATCGAGCGAGGGGAGGGCGCGACCTTCACCGACGTCGACGGGCACACCTACCTCGACATGTACATCGGTGACATGAGCGGGTTCTGCGGGCACGCGCCCGGCCCGATCGTCGAGGCCGTGACCCGCCGGATGGGGCTCGGCAACCACTTCCTGCTGCCGGGTGAGGACGCGATCGTCGTCGCCGAGCACCTGGTCCAGCGCTACGGGATGCCGAAGTGGCAGTTCACGCTCTCGGCGACCCAGGCCAATACCGAGGTGATCCGTCTGGCCCGACGGGCGACCGGGCGCGAGATCGTGCTGATGTTCGACGGCAAGTACCACGGGCATGGTGACTCGACCCTCGTGGTGCTCGAGGGCGACCAGATCGTTCCCGAGGAGCAGGGACTCCCGCGCTGGGTCACCGGGCAGGCACGGATCGTCCAGTTCAACGACGCGACCGCCGTCGAGGCCGCGCTCGCGCCGGGTGACGTGGCGCTCGTGCTCACCGAGCCCGTGATGACCAACGCGGGCATCATCTGGCCGGAGCCGGGCTTCCACGTGGCCCTCCGGAGGTTGACGCGGGAGGCCGGGACCCTGCTCGCGATCGACGAAACGCACTCGCTCGTCGGTACCTACGGTGGCTACCGCACGGAGCTCGGCCTCGAGCCCGACCTGTTCACGATCGGCAAGTCGATCGCGGCCGGCGTGCCGCTCGGCGCGTACGGGATGACCGAGGAGATCGCCGCCCTGATCGCGCCGCCCGAGGAGCATTGGGTCGTGATCGGGATGTCCGTCGGCGAGGTGGCGCTCGGCGGAACCCTGTTCGCGAACGCCCTGTCGATGGCCGCCGGGCGCGCCGCCCTCGAAGAGGTGCTGACGCCCGAGGCGTTCGAGCGGACGACGGCCCTGGGTGCGCGCATGGCCGACGGTCTCGAGACGGCGATCCGCGGAGCGGGGGTGGCCTGGAGCGTCGCCCGGATGGGGTCGCACGCGTACTACTCGTTCGCGCCGGCGCCTGCCCGCAACGCGGTCGAGTCGCGGGAGGCCGACGACCCCGACCTTCGGGCCTTGATCCGGATCTTCATGGCGAACCGGGGGGTGTGGGAGTCGGGCTGGTGGCTGGGCCCCACCGTCTCGGTCGCGCACACGGCCGAGGACGTCGACCGCTACGTCGGTGTGTTCGAGGCGTTCCTGGCCGAGGTCACGTAGGGCTCAGCAATCGCCGACGCCGGACCAGGTTCCCCAGCCGTTCTCGCTGACCATCCGGATGGTGACGACCGCGTTCGTGCGGCCGGACAGGGCGCTCTCGTCCAGCCCCCATGCGGAGCGGGTCCACGTCTCGTATCGGTCCGGCCACGCCTCGGCGCCATGCTGGTACAGCCCGAGATAGGCTCCGTCGGCCGAGGTTGCTTCCGGCTTCAGGTCGCTCTCCGCGATCGCGATGCAGAGGCCGTCTCGAAGCCGCCGCTCACTTCCCAGCGATCGACCGCGCATCGGATGATCCGCTTCATGTGGCTGCGGACGCTCTCGTCCTCGCGCTGATGAACGTCGCAGGGACCCTCGCTGTGGTGGGCGAGGGCGGGGGCGGCGGGCGC
>DATEDE010000227.1:0-5688 GCA_035286545.1 Actinomycetota bacterium
TCGGCGGTGAACCTCGCCGTCACGATCATCAACATGCGGGCGCCGGGGATGACGCTGTTCCGGATGCCGGTGTTCGTGTGGATGGGCCTTGTGGTCCAGCTGCTCCTCGCGTTCAGCCTGCCGATCATCACGATCGGCCTCGTCGAGCTGCTGTTCGACCGGCTCTTCGGCACCCACTTCTTCGACCCGGCCGCGGGGGGGGACCCCGTGCTGTGGCAGCACCTGTTCTGGCTGTTCGGGCACCCCGAGGTCTACGTCCTGATCCTGCCGGCGTTCGGGATCATCTCGGAGATCCTGCCCGTGTTCGCGCGCAAACCGCTGTTCGGCTACCAGTTCGTGGTGTTCAGCGGCATCGCGATCGGGTTCATCGGGTTCGGCGTGTGGGCGCACCACATGTTCGCGGTGGGCCTGGGTCCGGTGGCCAACACGGCGTTCGCCGTGGCCACGATGATCATCGCGATCCCGACGGGCGTGAAGATCTTCAACTGGCTCGGAACGCTGTGGAATGGCGACATCCGTTTCACGACGGCGATGCTGTTCGCGATCGGCGTGATCTCGATGTTCGTGATCGGAGGGCTGTCCGGCGTGATGCACGCGGTCGTGCCGTCGGACTACCAGCAGACGGACACGTACTTCATCGTCGCGCACTTCCACTACGTGCTGTTCGGCGGTGCGATCCTGGGACTGTTCGGCGGCATGTACTACTGGTGGCCGAAGGTCTTCGGGCGGTTCCTGAACGAGCGATGGGGCAAGGTCCAATTCTGGGTCACGCTGATCGGATTCAACCTCGCGTTCGGACCGATGCACATCCTCGGCCTGCAGGGCATGCCCCGGCGGATCCAGAGCTACCCCGAGTCCCTCGGGCTCACCTTCTGGAACCTGGTCTCGACGATCGGAGCCTTCACGATCGCCGTGGGCACGCTGATCTTCCTGGTGATCGCGATCTCGAGCTTCCGCAAGCCCAAGCAGATGGTGGCCGACCCGTGGGATGCCCGCACGCTCGAATGGCTCACGACCTCGCCCCCGCCCGTGCACAACTTCGACGACATCCCGGTCGTGCATTCGCTGGACGAGCTGTGGCACCGCAAGTACGCCGAGACCGGGGGTGGTCGGGTGGTGCCTGTGCCCGCCGGCGGCTCGGGGGATGATGCCCATGGGGAGGATCACGGCGATGGTCACGCGATACACCTGCCCTCGCCCTCGTACTTCCCGCCGCTGGCCGCGCTCGGCCTCCCGGTGCTTGGGTACGGGTTGATCTTCGGGCTGCCGTTCGTAGGGGCCGGACTCCTGATCATGCTGGTGGGCCTGTACGGGTGGGTCCTGGAGCCCTCGGCCGAGTGAGGAGCTGATGGCGACCGCGGAGCACCAAGTGCAGGCACCTGTCACCGACCACGCGGCGACCAGCACTGGCCTGCCCAACATGAAGCTCGCGATCTGGCTGTTCCTGGCCTCGGACTGCCTGCTGTTCGGGGCGCTGATCTCCACGTACGTGCTCTACCGCGGAGCGAGCATCGTGGGCCCGTACCCGGCCGACGTGTTCGACATCCCGTACACGTCGGTGTCCTCGTTCGTGCTGCTCGCGAGCTCGCTCACGATGGTGCTGGCGCTCGCCTCTATCCAGCGTGGGGACCCGGCCCGGATGCGGGTGTGGCTGCTGGCGACCGCGATGTTGGGGCTCACGTTCGTCGGCGGCCAGGTCTACGAGTTCACGACGTTCGCAGCTGAGGGGCTGACGCTGTCGACGAACGTGTTCAGCACCTCGTTCTACGTGCTGACCGGATTCCACGGGGCGCACGTAACCGTGGGGATCCTGATGCTGCTCACGGTGGTGGGGCTTTCGTTCGGCGGGCGCATCACGCAGGAGCGCTCGGAGACCGTCGAGATCGTGGGCCTGTACTGGCACTTCGTCGACATCGTGTGGATCGTGATCTTCACGGTCGTGTACCTGATCCCCACAGGTACCCCGCCGGGGGCATAGGAGCGCGGATGAGCCAGACCCACGTGGAGGAGACCCCGAAGGCTGAGCCGGCGCCCAGCGCCGGCGCGCACGCAGGCCGTCACCCCAGCCCGAAGGAGTACATCCGCATCGCGGTCATCCTCGCGCTCATCACGGCCGCCGAGGTCGCGATCTACTACATCGAGGGCGCCAAGGAGTTCCTGATCCCGCTGCTGATCCTGTTCTCGGTGATCAAGTTCTCGTTGGTCGTGATGTGGTTCATGCACCTGAAGTTCGACAGCAGGACCTATGCGCGCTTCTTCGTGATGGGTCTGGCCGGCGCCATCACGCTGTACCTCGTGGTCCTACTCACCTTCCGGGTGTTCTCGGGGTAGCCGATGCCGACCTGGCACGCGCATGCCGACGTCTGGTTGCTCCTCGGGGGCTTGTGGCTGGGGTACCTCCTCGCCGTCCGTCGCCACGTGCCGGCGACCCCGGCCGAGCGCGGGGAGCGTGGGCGGCGCACGGTCTTCTTCTCGGCGGGGATCGCGCTCCTTTGGCTCGCCTCGGACTACCCGATGCACGACCTGGCCGAGGGCTACCTCTACTCGATGCACATGGTCCAGCACATGGCGTTCACGCTCCTGGCCGCTCCGCTCCTGATCGCGGGGATCCCGGCGTGGATGTGGCGCGCGGTCCTGTCGCCCAGGCCGGTCTTCGTGGTGTTCCGGCTACTCACGCGGCCCGTGGTGGCGCTCATCCTGTTCAACGGGCTGCTGGTGTTCACGCACTGGCCGGCGGTGGTGGAGGCCTCGGTCGGCTCCGAGCTGACGCACTTCACGCTGCACGTGCTCATCGTGGGATCGGCGACCGTGATGTGGTGGCCGGTCATGTCGCCGCTCGTCGAGCTGCCCGCCCTGACCCCACCCGGGCAGATGCTGTACCTGTTCGCCCAGTCGATCACGCCGACGATCCCGGCGTCGTTCCTCACGTTCGGGCAGACGCTCCTGTACCCGGTCTACGGCACCTTCCCCAGGATCTGGGGGATGTCGGCCCTGACGGACCAGCTCCTCGCCGGGCTCGTCATGAAGATCGTCGGCGGACTGATCCTGTGGGGGTTCATCGCGACGATCTTCTTCCGGTGGCACGCTCGTGAGGAGCGCGATGGGTGGGACGCGCTGGCGTATCGACCCGTCGAACGCGACCTGCGCGGCGGGGTGACTCGATGAAGCCCGTCACTCGCGACCGGCTGGTGCTGCCGATCCTGCTCCCGATCGGGATCCTGGTAGTGATCGCCGGTGCGCTCTACGGGTTCTCGAGGATCATGCTGTCGCTCCCGCCGACCGCGGCGACGGCGACCGCGCTTACTGTGGCCTCGGGGATCGTGGTCGTGTCGGCGATCGCCGCGTCGCGTCGCCAGGTGCGCCTGTCAACGATCCTGGCGATGCTGGGCGCGACGGCCGGCATCGCGATGCTGGCCGGCGGCATCGCCCTCGCGGTCGCGCCCGAGGAGGAAGAGAGCGGGGGCGAGGGAGAGCGGCCGGTCGTCGTGCTGGCCGCCTTCAACATCGCTTTCGAGCCGACGTCGCTGGTCGCACCCGCTGACGAGGCGTTCACGCTGCGGTTCAACAACCGCGACGCGGGCGTGCAGCACAACGTCGACATCTTCGACAACGCGGACTTCTCGGGTACGGCCCTGTTCGAGGGCGAGCTGGTCACAGGTGTCCGGGAGTTGGACTACGCCGTCGACCCGCTGGCACCGGGCGGGTACTTCTTCCGCTGCCTCGTCCATCCGACCATGGTCGGCGAGATCCAGTCGGTCGCCGGAGGCGGGGAGGACGGCGAAGGTGGCGGGGGCGGCGCACCCACCGTGGTCGCCCAGGACTTCGCCTTCGACACCTCGACTATCGAGCTCGTCGCGGGCGTGCCATCGACGGTCACGCTCGACAACCGGGACGTAGACGTGCAGCACAACATCGCGATCTACACCGACAGCTCGCTGTCGGAGGAGCTCTTCAACGGCGAGCTCGTCACGGGACCGGGGACGGCCGAGTACCAGGTCCCGCCGCTTGAGGCCGGCGAGTACTACTTCCAGTGCATCGTCCACCCGAACATGAACGGCGCCGTCGTGGTGTCGGCCGGCGGCGTCGATGGTGGCGAGCCGCCCACCGGCGAGACGGCGCCGGTGGAGCCGACCGGGGCGACCGGGGGTGAGCCTCCGAGCGCGGGAGGCGTGGCCGAACCCTCAACGGTGGTCGCGCAGAACCTGGCGTTCGACACCGGCACGATCACGCTCCCCTCCGGGCAGCCATCGACGATCGCGTTCGACAACCGAGACGCCGGGGTCCAGCACAACATCGTGATCGCGACCGATAGCTCGCTCACGACGCAGCTGTTCAACGGGGAGCTGGTCACGGGACCAGTCACGGTCGAGTATCAGATCCCGCCGCTGGAAGCGGGCGAGTACTACTTCCTGTGCCTGGTCCACCCGACCATGAACGGCTCGGTGACGGTGGTGTGAGGCTCCCAGGACCCCGTCGAGTTCGGTCACAGACCTGATCAGATAGGCCGATCGCGCCGCGCTGATCCTGCTCTAGGTGGGCTTCGGCGCGATGTTCCGGGGCTTCACCGAGATCTTCCTGGCTTTCGAGGTGCGGCGGATGACCAGCGAGGGAGCAACGGTCTAGGCTGCGGTCGAACGACTCGTCGGGCCGTGCCCGGCCGGGTTCGTCCGGCCGGGCACATGTCCGTTCAGGGACGGGAGGGGCGACCGCGATGAGCGAACACGACGGTGAGAACGAGGAGCCCGTCGGGTCTGACGCCGACGTCGAGAAGCTGCAGGCCGAGCGTGATGACCTCCAGGCCAAGGTAGAGAGGCTCGAGAACCGACCCGAGCGACGCCGGCGGTTCCGGCGGGTGATCACGCCGGTCCTTGTGGTCGTGACGGTGCTGCTCTTCACGATCACGATCCCGGCCGCGTGGGGCAACCGTACCGTCCTGAACACCGACAGGTACGTCGCCACGGTCGCGCCGCTCGCCGAGGACCCGGCGGTCCAGGCCTCGATCGCCCGCAAGGTGACCGATCAGGTCTTCGACGCCATGGACGTGCAGGGCAAGCTCGCCGGGGTGCTGCCCGAGAACCTCGCGATCCTTGCCGCCCCGATGACGAATGCCGTCCAGGGGTTCGTGGAGGAGCAGGTCCTGAAGGTCGTGCAGAGCGACGCGTTCACGAAGTTCTGGGAGGAAGCGAACCGCTTCATCCACACGCAGGTGCTGGCCATCTTGGAGGGCGACTCCGAGAGCGTGAACCTCGTCGAGGGCAAGGTGCTGCTCAACCTGATGCCGCTCGTGAACCTCGCACTCGTGCAGATCCAGGGGGTTGCCTCCGATCTAGTGGGTCGCGACGTGACCATCCCTCCGGTGACACCCGGGATGCTGCCGGATCAGGCGGTCGCGGCCCTCGAGTCGGCGCTCGGCGTCGACCTGCCCGAGGGCTTCGGCTCGATCGCCGTCTACGATTCCAACGACCTAGCGGCGCTCCAGAAGGCGCTCAACGTGTCGCAGAAGCTGCTCGTGCTGTTGATCCTGCTCATCCCGATCCTGATCGCAGTCACCCTGTGGATCTCCCCGCGTCGGCGTCGGACGCTGATCCAGCTCGCCACCGGCGGTGCGATCGGCCTTGTCCTCGTTCGACGGAGCGCGCTCCTTCTCCGCGAGAACCTGTTCGAGAGCGTGGACACGCAGGAGTTCCC
>DATEDE010000228.1:0-5826 GCA_035286545.1 Actinomycetota bacterium
GTGGAGAACTTGAACCCGCGGCGCCAGTCGAACAGCTCGACGGCGCGCATCAGGCCGATGTTGCCCTCCTGGATCAGGTCGAGAAGCGGCAGCCCCTGCCCCTGGTACTTGCGGGCCACGGAGACCACCAGCCGCAGGTTGGCCATGATGAACCGTTGGCGCGCGGCCTCGGCCTTCCGGACCTCCTGGCGGGCCTTCATGATCGACTTCTCTGAACGCAGGCGGCCGGCGCGAAGGCGCTCCTCGGCCTCCTTGCCGTGCTCGATCAGGATGGCGAGCTCGACCTCCTCCTCCTTGGTGAGGAGTGGCTCGCGCGCGGCGGCCTCCAGGTACAGCCGGAGGTCGTCGGCGTCATCCGTTCCGAGCGGACGTGCTGGTTCTGGCATGAACTCATCTCCCCCTCGAAGCCTCGACCAGCGGGGCGTGCTTCACCCCCCAGAGGTCTTCGGGACCTTCTCGAAGAACAGGGCCGGGACGCACAGAAACCGGCCTCCCCGGGCCAACGCAGACCCATGGTAGTTGCCGCCCGCCGCTCCTGTAAAGGGCCTCACCTGTTGAGACGTCGTGAAGATGCCAGGTATTCCCGCATCGCCGCAGGTCAGGCAGGGTGTCCGCAGATCGCCGCCCCGGGGCCCACTCCCGGCGGCCAACCAGGTAGACCTCGCGATAGAGCTGGACCAGGTGCCTGGGCCTGCCGCGGAGCTGCTCGGCGACCGTGATCCGCACGCACGAGTGCGACATGTTCCGCGTCACGAAGCGCTTGCCGCAACGGGGGCAGGTCCACAGCGGCCGGTGCGCCGCGGGCACGGTCAGCTCGCGCGGATCGAGAGCACCGGGCCAAGTCGCGGGCAGCCACGTGCCAGGTCGCACCTGCATCGGCCGAGCCGAAGACCTCACCCGAGGTGGCGCCGAACCATAGGCCCATGGGTTCGCGCCCGTCGCGCCCCGAAGGCCTGCCGCAGGATCGTCAGGTAGGCGTTGGACTGCGGGCGCCCGTCCGTCCGCGCTGTCCACGTGGCCCCCGCGTCGCGCGTCTCGAAGACGCGGAGCCGGCCCTGGGCCGACACGCGGTCCAGGTCGGCGTTCAGAGGGATCACGTAGGCCGAGTCCGGATCGCGGCTGTCGATGACCATCGGGAACCCGAAGTCGCTCGGCAATCCCTCGGCGATGCTCGTCCACGTACGCCCGGCGTCGTCCGAGCGGTACACGCCGCCGTGGAACTGCATCATCATCCGCTCGGGTCTGAGCGGGCGCGATGCATGTTGTGTACGCACAGGGTCAGGGTGTCCTCCTGAGCCTCCTCCGGCAGGTACCGGGGAACGAGCCCGGCGTTCCCGTGGCCCCAGGTCTTCCCGCCGTCCTCCGTGAGCCACACCCCGACGGCAGAGATGGCGATCGCGAGGCGGCTCGGATCCCCGGGCCAAGGGCAGATCGAGTGCAGCGCGAGCCCGCCGAACCCGGGATGCCAGTCCTCGCGGCCCGGCTGCTCCCACATCCCACGGTTGAGCTCCCAGGTCAGGCCGCCGTCGCGGCTCTCGAACAGCGCGGCGGGGTCGACACCCGCGTAGAGGAGCCCGTCCTCCTCGCCCGGCGTGATGACCCAGATGCGCTCGACGCTGGCCTCCGTACCCTCGGGGAACCGCGGACCGTCGGTCTGCTCCCACTCCCCCGCCGGGTCGTCCGTCACGAACACGCGAGGGCCGAATTGCCCGTGCGTCACGCTCGCCAGGTACCGGCCGGTCCGTGGATCGCGGATGGCGAACTCGACCACCTGTCCCGGGAAGGCCCGCGTCGTCATGGACAGCTCCCCTCCGCGCGCACCCCGGAGCACGAAGAGCCCCTTCTTGGTCCCGACGAGGACCTCCGCCTCATCCGAACCGCCCGAGACGGCCCCGACGATCTCGAGGCGATCCTCACCGGTGAGCGACTCGTCGCCGCTCGCGCGCTCGCCGCCGAGGAACACAGCGACGTGCCGACGGATCCGGCCTCGGTCGTCGAGCACCCAGCCGGACAGGCCCGGGTGGTCTCGCTCGAGCGCTCGGAGGGCCTCGACGACGGTCGCGCCGGTCACCTGCACCTCGGCTCGGCCGTCGGCGCGGTCTCGCAGAGGTGGACGGAGCCGGACGGTCACCATCCGGGCGAGTCTAACGAGGCGTCCGGACACAGGCTTCCGGCCTCTTGCCCGTTCGTCCACCGCCCGGAGGTTGGATGATGGAGCCGATGCGCGCGCCGGTCGAGGTCCCCGAGAGCCGGTCCGCCGACCTGGGCGGCCGCGTGCACTACGTCGGGTGGGACGGCCCGGCCGAACGGACGTTCGTGCTCGTTCACGGCCTGGGCGGCTCGCTCCTGTCATGGCTCCTGGTCGGCCCCGGGCTAGCCGAGCACGGACGTGTCCTGGCGCTGGACCTGTACGGATTCGGTCGGACGAGCCGCGCCGGCCGCCGCAGCCGCCTGACCGAGCAGCGGGCGCTCGTGTCCCGGTTCGTGCATGAGGTGGCGGGCGGTGGGCCCGTCGTCTTGATCGGGAACTCGATGGGCGGCGGGATCTCGATGCTCCAGGGCGCGCTCGAGCCCGCCTCGGTCGAAGGCCTCGTGCTCTCGAACTCGGTATACCCCTACTCGCGCGGAGCCCTACCCGCGCCGATCGTCATGGCGGGCTTCGCGATCTACCAGATACCGCGGGTCGGCGAGTGGGCGGCGCGCCAGCGGGTAACGCGCCTGGAAGCCGAGCGAGCGGTGCAGATCGGCTTCCGCATCATCACCGCCGATCCCTCGACGATCCCCGACGACCTCGTGCGGCTCCACGTCGAGCAGCTCGTCCGGCACCAACGGGACCCCGACGCCGGTGCCGCCTTCCTCGAGGCTGCCCGCTCGCTGATGGCCTTGGGCCGTCGCCCGAGCACCGCACGCTGGATCCTTGACGAGATAAAGGCGCCTGTGCTGGCGATCCACGGCGAGCGGGACCGCCTGGTGCCGGTGGGCTACGCCCGCGCCGCCGCGGCCGCGCACCACGAGTGGGAGCTCCGCCTGCTCCCCGGTGTCGGCCACATCCCGCAGATGGAAGCGCCCGAGCGCTGGCTCGGGGCCGTGCGGGACTGGCTCGAGCGCTTGCCGGCCTAGAGGCCGGCCGCCTTCGAGATCTCGGCCAACGACTCCTCGAGAGCGATGGCAAGCCGTTCGAGGTCTGGGATGCCGTCCCAATCGCCGGTCAGGCCGAAGGCCATCGTGCCGCCGAGCGAGGTGCATGCGATCGAAAGGGCGGAGTTCTCGCCGAGGGGGATCGCCGGGTACTGGGCGACGAGCTTGGCGCCGGCCAGGTAGAGAGGCTGCGGTGGGCCCGGGACGTTCGAGACCGTCAGGTTGAACCACGGCCCCCTGCTTGCCAGGCGTGCTGCCGCGGCGAGCAGCCCGCCGGGCGCGTAGGCGCCCAGGCCGATGATCGTGTCGGCGCTCATCGCCATCATCGACTCCTTCAGGTGCCGCGTCCCCGCCCTAACGAGCGCGAGCCGGCGCTTGGGCCCGAGCGGCCCGACGGGAACATCGATGAAGGCGGGCGCGACGCGGTTGCCGAGCTGTCCGTCACCGCCCGAGCGGACCGAGACGGGCACCATGACCCGAAGCGTCCTACCCTTGGTCGGCTCCTTCCGCTCCTTGAGCAGGCGGTGCAGCGCCCCGCCGACGACGGCCAGAACGACGTCGTTCACGGTGCCGCCGAGCACGTCCTTGATATCCTTGAACCGCTGCAGCGGGGCCTCGGCCATCGCGAACCGGCGGTTCGGGCCGATCCGGACGTCCAGCGGCGAAGTCGGACGCGCCCCCATGTCCAGGATGCTCCGGAAACCCGAGAGCACCGAGCCCAGGCCCAGGGCGGCGAGCGCCGGCGTACGGCGCACCGCGTCGATGGCCTGCGCGAGCGCCTGAGCGGGGTGCGACACTAGGGTCTCGGACGCCTCGCGAAGCAGCTCCTGCGAGCTCGGCTCCGGCTCGGGCTCCCATGCCGGAGGCGGGGGCTCCTCGCGCGGCTCGGGCGACAGATCGAACAGGGCGGCCGTGAGGTGCATCCCCGAGAGACCGTCGATCATCGCGTGGTGAGCCTTCATCAGGGTGGCGACGTGCCCGCCCTCGAGCCCCTCGATCACGTAGAGCTCCCACAGCGGCTTCGAACGGTCGAGCGGGCGCGAGAGCACGCGCTGGACCTGCTCGCAGAGCTCCCGGCGACCGCCGGGCGCGGGTAGCGCCGCCCGCCGCATGTGGAAGTCGAGGTCGAACGCCGCGTCGTCCACCCACACCGGCAGGCCCATGCCGAAGGGCACGGCCTTCATCTTCTGGCGGAGCCGCGGCGCCAGGTGCAGGCGCGAGGCGAAGACGTTGGCCACGTCTTCGAACCGCAGTCGTCCGTCCTGCCGGGTCGAGGGGTCAAGCACCGAGACCCCGGCCACGTGCATGTGCATCGCCGGTCGCTCCAGGTACAGGAAGGAGGCGTCGAGGGCGGTGAAACGCTCGGTCGGCATGGCCCACCCACGGTACCGCTCCACGGTCGGCCCGTACACCGGTGCTAGCCTCGGCCGCGATGCGCCGATGCCTGCGCGCCGCCCTTCCCCTCACGCTCCTCGCGCTGATCGCCCTCCCCGTATGGCCTGCCCGGGCGGGGGGCGAGGACCAGCGAGGCATCAGCGCCATCGACAACGTCTTCGAGCCGCGGGTCGTCAGGATCCCCATCAGCGGCGAGGTCGCTTGGACCAACGAGGGCCGGACGCTCCACAACGTGATAGCGGACGACGGCTCGTTCACCTCCGGTGACCTCGGCCCGGGCGAAAGCTTCGAGCACGCCTACCCGGCGGAGGGCGCCTTCCCGTACCACTGCTCGCTGCACGGTGCTCCCGGCGTGGGGATGATCGGGCTCGTCCTTGTCGGCGACGCGCCGGTCCCGAGCCCCGGCGGCGCGGAGGTCGGCCCCGGCCGCGAGACCCCGCCGGGGCTGCCCGGGGACGAGATCCGCGTCCCGCAGGACCGGCCCACGATCCAGGCCGCCGTCGACGCCGCCGAACCCGGGGGCATAGTCCTGATCTCCCCCGGCGTGTACGAGGAGGCGGTCGTGGTCACGACCCCTTTCCTCACGATCCGAGGGCTCGACCGCGACGAGACGATCCTGGAGGGCGGGTTCACCCTCGACAACGGGATCCAGGTGATCGAGGCCGACGGGGTCGCGATAGAGAACCTGACCGCGCGCCACTACCTGCTGAACGGGTTCCTATGGTCGAGCGTGTTCGGCTACCGCGGCAGCTACCTGACCGCGTTCAACAACGGCGACTACGGGGTGTTCGCGTACGACTCGGTGTACGGGCAGTTCGACCACTCGTACGCGAGCGGCCACCCGGACTCGGGCTTCTACATCGGGCAGTGCTTCCCGTGCCACGCGGTCGTCACCGACGTCCTAGCCGAGAACAACGCGCTCGGCTTCAGCGGGACGAACGCCGGCGGCGAGCTGTTCATCGTGAACTCGGAATGGCGGGACAACATGAGCGGCATCGTTCCGAACACCCTGGACTCCGAGGAGCTCGCGCCCCAGCACGGGATGGTGATCGCGGGGAACTGGGTCCACGACAACAACAACGAGGACGCGCCGGCGTTCGAGCTGCAGTACCCCTCCCTCGGGACCGGGATCATCGTGAACGGCGGGCGCGACAACCTCGTGACGCAGAACCTCGTCGAGGACCACGTGAACTTCGGCATCGCGCTGCTCGCCTCCCCCGACGAGAACATCTGGCTCACCGAGGGCAACGAGGTCCGCGACAACCTCGTGCGCGGCTCGGGCGACGCCGACCT
>DATEDE010000229.1:0-7973 GCA_035286545.1 Actinomycetota bacterium
GCGCTCTACCGCAACCTCGTCGAGCGCGTGCCGGTCGTCGTCTACATCGACTCGGACGAGCAGCGCCCGGACTCGCTCTACGTCAGCCCGCAGGTGGAGGATCTGCTCGGCTATCCGCCCCAGGCCTACCTATCCGACCCCGAGCTATGGCGGGAGCAGACGGACCCGGACGACCACGGACCCCTGCGCGAGGGTTGGCGGAACGCGCGCGAGCGCTCGGTTGCGTTCGAGTTCGAGTACCGGATGCGCCACCGGGACGACCACGTCGTCTGGGTGCGCGACTCCGCGGTTCCCGTCCTCGGCGACGACGGTGCGGTGCGGTACTGGCAGGGCGTGGTCACCGACATCACGGAGGCCAAGGACGCCGAACATGCCCTCCGGCGCTCCGAGGCCGAGTACCGGGCACTGGTGGAGAACCTGCCCGCGGTCCTCTACCGCGTAGCCCGCGACGACGACCGCCGGACGATGTACGTGAGCCCCCACGTCGAGACGGCGCTCGGCTACTCGCGGCAGGAGTGGCTCGAGCAGCCGGACATCTGGATGGAGCTCCTGCACCCCGACGACCGCGAACCCACGATGGCCGCCCACGACCTGCACAACGAGACCGGCCGGCCGTGGAGCCGCGAGTACCGGCTGATCGCGAGCGACGGCCGACCCCTGTGGTTCCGGGACGTGGCTCACCTGGTCAGGGACGACGGCGGGCGCCCGCTTTACTGGCAAGGCGTCCAGCTCGACATCACGGAGTTGAAGCTCGTCGAGGACGAGCTGCGGAAGACGCGCGACGAACTCGAGCGTCGCGTCGCCGAGCGCACGGCCGAGCTCGAAGAGGCCAATGCGCTCATGTCGCTCGAGATCGGCGAGCGCCGCCGCGCCGAGGAGGAACTGCGAGAAGCCGAGCACCGCTACCGGATCCTGGCCGAGCAGATCCCTGCTGTCACCTACGTCTGGGAGATCGACCCACCCGTCGGTGACCCGTCACAGCAGTACACGAGCCCTCGGATCGAGCAGCTCCTCGGGTACACGCTGGACGAGTGGCACGCGTCTCCGGGCTTCCCGCTCACCCGGCTCCATCCCGACGATCGCGCCGACGTTGAGACCGAGATGCTCCGCACGGAGTCGACCGGGGAACCCTTCTCGATGGAGTACCGCTACCTGCACAAGGACGGACACATCGTGTGGGTCGCCGACCAGGCGATCCTGCTCACGAAACGCCCAGACGGACGGCCCCATCTGCTCCAAGGGGTCGTGCTGGACATCACCTCGCGCAAGGACGCGGAGGCCAAGGCACACTCCAGCGACCTCCGGTACCGAGACCTCGCCGAGCAGATGCCCGCCGTCACCTACGTCCTCGATCTGCGGCCCGGCGAGGACGGGTACGCGATGACCTACGTAAGCTCCCAGATCTGGGAGCTCTTCGGCTACGAACCATGGGAGTGGGCGGACTCGAGCGGCTGGCTCGCCACCGTCCACCCAGACGATCGCGCGCGGGTCATCGAGGCATCGGCGCAGGTCGCAGATGACGGTGAGCCCTACGAGGTGGAGTACCGCATCCTCACCAAGGACGGCCGCGAGCGATGGGTCCACGACCAGGCTCGACTGCTCTCACGCGACGGGATAGGGCGTCCGAAGGAGATCCAGGGCCTCGTGATCGACGTGACCGACGCCCATCGCGCCGAGCACGAGCGATCGGAGGCCGAGCAGCTGTACAGGACCCTGGTGGAGCAGCTCCCCGCGATCACCTACGTCGAGAGGCCGACGCCCAAGCCGGACGAGTCCCGACTCGTCTACCTGAGCCCCCAGGCCGAACGGCTCCTCGGCTACTCGACCGAGGAGTTGGTCACGGACCCAGGACATCTCGGCCGCATGCTGCACCCCGAGGACCGTGAACGTGTGATCGCCCAGAACGCGCGCTCGGAGGCGACGGGCGAACCGTTCGACTCCGAGTACAGAGTCATCGCCAGGGACGGTCGCGTCGTCTGGCTCCACAGCTGTGCGGTCCTGGTCCGCGACGACGCCGGCAGCCCACGCTTCTGGCACGGTCTGTCCCTGGACGTAACTGCCCACCGCGAGCTCGAGTCCAAGTACCAGGAGCTCGCCGGGCGGGTGTTCGGGGACCTAGGCATCCCGGCCGAGTAGCGCCTCAGGCCTTCGGGCGCATGTCGCGCAGGGGCTCGGGCAGGTACGGATGCAGCTTCGGGGGGAGCGCCACGCTCCCGTCGGCGCGCTGGAAGTTCTCCAGGATCGCGATCAGGGTGCGGCCCACCGCCGTGGCCGTTCCGTTGAGCGTGTGGAGCACCTCGACGGTCCCGTCGGCCCGGCGGACGCGCGTCTGGAGCCGACGCGCCTGGTAGTCGGTGCAGTTCGAACAGGACGTGAGCTCCCTGTACCGGTCCTGGCCGGGCAGCCAGACCTCGATGTCGTACTTCTTAGCGGCGCTGCCGCCCAGGTCGCCGGCCGCGATGTTCACGACTCGATACGGCAGACCGAGGTTGCCGATGATCTCCTCCTCGATCGCCACCATCCGTTCGTGGGTCTCCCACGATGTCTCGGGCGTGGTGAACGCGAACATCTCAACCTTGTCGAACTGGTGGACGCGGAACATCCCCCCTAGGTCCTTGCCGTACGAGCCGGCCTCGCGCCGGAAGCACGTCGAGTAGCCCGCATACAGGAGAGGCAGGTCGCCCTCGTCGACGATCTCGCCCATGTGGAACGCGGCGAGCGGAACCTCCGACGTGCCGACGAGGTACAGCTCGTCTTCGGTCGTCACGTAGATGTTCACCTCGTCGGTGGGCAGGAACCCGGTGCCGTACATCGCCTCCTCGCGGACCAAGACCGGCGGGATCACCGGCGTGAACCCTCGCGCCGTCAACACGTCCATCGCGTGACGGACGAGCGCGAACTGCACGTGGACGATGTCGCCCAGTAGGTACACGAACCGCGATCCGCTGGTCCGGGCCCCGCGATCCGTGTCCAAGATCCCCAGAAGCTCCCCGAGCGCGGCGTGATCTCGCACCTCGAACTCGAACGACGGCGGCGCGCCGTGGATGCGGACCTCGACGGCGTCCTCGTCGGTGAACCCGTCGGGAGACGAGTCGTGCGGGATGTTCGGCGTCCTTGCCAGCAGGGCCGTGAGCCGCTCCTCGACCTCCGCGAGTTGCGGCTCGAGCTCCTTGACCTGCGCCGAAACGCGGCCGACCTCCTGGATCAGCTGCTGCTTCTCCTCGCCCTGCGCGCCGCCGATCGCCTTGCTCGCGCGGTTCTGCTCGGCGCGCAGATCCTCCACACGGGCGGTGAGCTCGCGCCGGCGCTCGTCCAGCCCGAGGATCTCGTCGACCGCGCCCTCGAGGTTGCGACGCGCCAGGCCGCGGCGGAACGGCTCGGGGTCCTCGCGGATCGCCTTGACGTCCAGCACGTCTAGACCTTGGCCTCCTCGGCCCCGGGCGTGGGCGGGACGGTCTTCGCGGCCTGCGGTTGCCCCACCGGAGTCCCCTGCTGGTCCATGATCGACTGTCCCTGGAAGACAGCCCCCTCCTCGACGACGAGGGTCTTGGACGTGACGTCCCCGTCGACGCGGCCGCCCCGCGAGATCTCCGCGCGTCCCTTCACGTCGATCTTCCCCTTGAACCGGCCCGCGACGACCACGTTCTGTGCGCGGATGTCCGCCTCGACCTGGCTCTGCGGCGAGAGCATCACGTCGCCTTCGGCGTTGATCTGCCCCTTCACCTGCCCGTCGATCCGCAGCGACCCCGCCGAGACGACGTTGCCCTCGAGCTTGGCGCCCTGCCCGACTATCGTGACCTCACCGCCCTGCTCTGCCATGCGCCCACCCCCCGTCTCCCGCTCGGCTGTGTCGGACCCCGCGGCCTCGGCGTCTTCCCTCCGCCAGATCACGATGCCGACGCCGCCTCGCGCTGCGGACCCGCGAGCGCCTGTCGGATCGCCTCTTCTTCCTCGACGGACAGGTTGTACACGCTGCGGCTCTCCGCGATCGGCTTGGCGTACACGCGCGTGTCCTGCCGCCCGTTGATGGAGGTCACCACGACGCCCGAACCGTGGTCGTCGAGGAGCGCGCAGCTGAAGGACAAGCGTCCACCCACGTCCTCGAACGCGTCGTAGCGAACGAGACCGACCTTGCGCACGGCGCCTTCGATCAGCCCTTCCTGCCGGTGGTCGGTCGCCGCCAGGGAGCGGATCGCCGACTCCAGCCGCGCGATCTTGTTCGCCTGACCCTGCAGCAAGCCGTGGAGCACTTCGTCCATCTGGATCGGACCCCTCGGCTCGTTGCGGCGGCGTCCGGAGCCGAGCGCCGAGAAGACGAGCGCCAACGCCCCGACGCCCAGGGCGATGAGGACTAGCAGGCTGAGGGTCTCGGCGGAGAAGGTCATCGATCCTCGGGTTCGCTCGAAACGGCCACTGACCTGCGGCTTTCGCGAGGCGCACGAGTATACAATCAACGCCCTCGTGGTCGGACGAACCACGCGTCGGACATCGACCGCATGCGCCTCGCCTACTTCGACTGCATCGCCGGGATCTCGGGTGACTCCGCCCTGGGCGCCCTTCTCGACGCTGGCGTCGATCTCGACGTACTCCGTTCGTATCTCGCGACGCTCCCGCTCGAGCCCTTCGATCTCGAGATCGAGGAGACCGACGAGCACGGGATCCGCGCGATCCGCGTCGGCGTCCGCACCGCCGGGACCACCGGCGTCATCCGAACCTACGCGAGCGTCCGCGCGCTATTGGACGGGTCCGACCTTCCGCCCGAGGCCCTGCGCCTGGCTCACCGCATCTTCCGGCGCTACGCGGAGGCCGAGGCACGCGTGCATCGGCGCGAAGTCGAAGCCGTGAGGTTCCACGACCTCGCCGGACTGGACGCGATCATCGATGTGACCGGGACCGCTCTCGGGCTGACGATGCTCGGGGTCGAGCGGGTGTTCGCCTCCGCCGTCCCCACAGGCCTCGGCATGAGGCGCACCGAACACGGCGCGATGCCGATCCCGACCCCGACGGTCGTCGAGTTGCTGCGCGGTGCCCCGATGTTCTCCCGAGGCGTTGCCGCCGAGCTCACCAACGCGGCGGGGGCCGCGATCTTGGCAGCGACGGTCGAGGGGTTCGGCGAGATGCCCGCCCTCCGGGTCGAGATCGCGGGCTACGGTGCCGGCGCCGCCCGTCTGGACTTCCCCAACGTGACCCGCGTGCTGATAGGGCAGGAGGAGCCGGCGAGTTCCCTGCCCAGCGTGCCGCGTTCCCCGGATCTCCGCCTGGTGCCCGAGCCCGAGCCCGATGACCACGGGAGCGCGGGGTGAGGCTCAACCCAGCCCCAGGAACGCCCGATGCTGCCCCTGTGGGGCAGCATCGCGGCGGTACCTGGTGTTCGAACGGATCTTGGGCTAGTTCTTCCAGCCCGCGCCGACGGCCATCAGGAAGGCCGCCAGCCACCCGAGCGAAACCATCAGTCGACGGAACCGATCCACGGTGTCGACTCCTTTCTGGGCGGTACGACCCGGGTATCGGCAGCTTGGTGTCGGACCTTAAGGGGATAGGCGGGCCACCCGATATCCCCCTCGTGGGTCATGGAAGGGCCTACGGCGCCGTGTCATAAAGGAGAATCATGCGCCTGATCCTCTTCACGTTCCCACTTGCCATCGGCCTCGGCTACGCGCTGGGTGGGCACCTGTCCAACCTCGGGAGGGTTTCGTTCCGATGGCCCCTCGCCGGGATCCTCGGGGTCTCGCTGCAGTTCGCCCCTGTCGGTGGTTCGGGGGGTTACCTGCTACTGATCGCATCCTTCCTCCTCCTGATCGTCGCGGCAGCGGCCAACTGGCGGCTGCCTGGCTTCATCCTGATCCTGGCCGGCCTTTGGCTGAACTTCATGGTCATCACCGTGAACGAGGGGATGCCGGTCACCCGAGTGGCGATCGTTGCCTCCGGGCAGGCCGACACGCTCGACGAGATCGTCGATCAGGGCGGCAGCAAGCATCACCTCGCGGGACCAGACGACCAGCTCCTCTTCCTCGCCGACCGGATCGCGATGCCGCCGCCCGTCAGCCAGGCCGTGAGCGTGGGCGACGTGCTCGCCTACGCGGGCGCGATGTGGTTCGTCGTGGCTGGCATGCTCCGCCGCGAGGAGCGGCCGACCGCGCCCAAGGACGTGTCCACGGCGACGGTGTCCACGTGAGCACGGCCCAGATCGTCGAGCGCATGCCCGCCTCCCGCCGGGCGAGGACCCTGTACCAACTCGCGGTCGTCATCCCACTGGCCTTGTACCTGTTGCTCACCCTTCCCGAACTACGCAGCGAGCTGTTCGACGTCTCGGTCCTCTACTTCATCGTTGCGGTGGCGGTCGTCGACCTCATCCCCGTGCCCGGATGGGGAGGCCTCCAGCTGTCGCTGTCGTTCCCGCTCCTGCTCGGGGTGGCGATCATCTTCGACCCACCCGTCGCGGGCGCCATCGCGTTGCTGGGCTCCATGGATCCACGCGAGTTCCGGCGAGAGGTGTCGCCGCTGAAGGCTCTCTACAACCGTAGCCAGATGGCCCTCTCGGTCGTGGCGGGCAGCGCCCTCTTCCACCTGGTGGCCGAGGCGGACTCCGAGTGGTACCAGCTCCTGCTCGGCATCGTGTTCGCCGCGATGGCCGCATACACGATCAACGCGAGCCTCGTCGCGGGACTCGAATCGCTGCAGCGCGGCATGGCGTTCCGCCAAGTGCTGGTCCGGATGCACGGACCCGCGCCGTACGAGTTCCTCCTGTCCTACATCGGGCTGGGGCTGTTCGGCGCCGTCATCGCGCAGTTCTACCGCTCGGAGGGGTTCTGGGCGGTCATGGTCTTCCTGGGCCCGCTGGTCTTCGCGCGCCAGATGTACTTCCGCAGTCGCGCGCTCGCCGACCGACTGGCGGAGCAGAACGACGTCCTCGCCCAACAGGCAACCAAGCTCGAGGGTCTGTTGGAGAAGGAGCACCACACTGTCGATGAGCTCCGCGAGCTCAACCGGATGAAGGGTGAGTTCGTGGCCGTCGTCTCTCACGAGCTCCGCACGCCGGTCACCGCGCTGATCGGCTACGCGAAGACGCTCCGCCAGCCGGAGTTCGCGGACGATCCCGCGATGCGCCAGGAGTTCCTGGAGCGGATGGAACGTCAGGGCGACCGGCTGCTGCGCCTGGTCGAGAACCTGCTCACAGCCTCCAACCTGGAGAACAACCAGCTACCGGTGTCCGTCGGCCGGGTGCTGTTCGAGGACCTGGTGCGCGAGGTGGTCGAGGGACTCGCCGGCGAGGCCAACCGCATCCACGTCGACGTGCCCGACGACCTCCCGGTCCTCACCACCGACCGTCAGCTGCTGTCGCGCGTGCTGCAGAACCTCGTGGACAACGCCCTCAAGTACTCGCCCGACGGCTCACCGTGCGAGCTCCAGGCGCGGGCGGACGGCCACGAGCACATCGTGTTCTGGGTGCGCGACTACGGGATCGGGATCCAACCCGACGAGGTGCCGAGGATCTTCGAGCGCTTCTACCAGGTGGACTCGTCCAGCACGCGCACGTTCCACGGGACGGGCCTGGGCCTATCGCTCGTTCACGACCTGCTCGAGCACCTCGGCGGCACGATCGAGGTGCTGAGCGAGCCGGGCAAGGGGAGCACCTTCACCGTCAAGATGCCGGTGCGCCACGAGCGAACGCTGATGCCCGACCCGGCGCAGGCCCCCACCGAGGCCATCACCCCGGGTTCGTAGCGGCTCAGGCCGAGCTGCGCGGGGCCGCCCAGCGCCGGACGTTCTCCACGTGCTCGAGAGGCTCCGCCGCATGCTCACAGCTGAGCGGGTCCTCGCAGGGCGGGTTTCCCTCCATCGTGAAGAAGTTGAACCGGCAGTAAGCGCAGAATACGTCCAGCTCCTCGGGCAGGTAGGGGCAGTCGCCCCAGGCGCAGCTACGCTCGCCCTCGCCTGTCCGGATGTCGAATCCGCACCCAGGGCACTTCGCG
>DATEDE010000230.1:0-6419 GCA_035286545.1 Actinomycetota bacterium
GCGAGGAGCCCGTCGAGGTACCCCTGCGGGTCGCCGCCGCCGTGGTCGCGCGCCTGGCCGTGCAGCATCGGCGTGTCGACATCGCCCGGGCAGACGGCGTTGCAGCGCGCGCCTGTGGGGGCGAGCTCCAGCGCGATCGAGCGCGTAAGCAGGCACACGCCGCCCTTGCTGGCGTTGTACATCGCCGTGCCGCGACCGCCGACGAGCCCGTAGTCCGACGCGATGTTCACGATGCACCCCTCGGAGCGCTCGAGATGCGGGATCGCGTAGCGGCACGAGAAGAACGTGCCCTTCAGGTTCACGTCGAGCACGCGGTCCCAGCGCTCCTCGGTCATCTCGATCGTGGGTCCCTCGTCCCATACGCCCGCCGCGTTCACCAGCACGTCCAGGCGCCCGTGCCTGTCGATCGTCTCTTCGACCATCCGCTCGCAGTCGGCGATGACGGAGACGTCCACCTGGGAAGCGTCGATCGTCCGGGCCTCGCCGGCCAGGTCGGCGACCGCGCCGTTGAGCCCCTCGCGGGAGATGTCGGCGATGACCACGGCGTCACCCTCTGCGAGGAATCGCTCGGCGGTCGCGCGACCCATGCCGCCCGCGCCGCCGGTGATCAACACGACCCGCTCGGTCATCGCGCTCCTCAGGGGCTGGTCCCCGCGACCGAGGCGGCGAGCCGGATAGCCATGGCGCCGAAGCCTACGCTGGCGGGGACCCTGCTGCAGCAGGCATCGGCCGAGCGACCTCAGACCGTGGCGGCCGAGGTGATCGGCTGCTGGGCGGTGAGCAGGACGTAGGCGGCGACCAGGTCGGCCGTCTCGGGCGGATCGGGCAGGAGCGGGAAGACCTCGCCCTCGCCGAGCCCCCAGGCGATAACCTCGGCGGCCTGCTCGGTTCCCCGCTCCTTCCAGGGCTCGGCCAGGTCGTTCCAGTTGCCGACCTGCCGCAGGCCAAGGAACCGCTCTCGGGTCTTCGTGTCCACGTGCGCCTCGACCCAGGCGTGGGCTATCTCGTGCAGGGCGAACTTGCGGGCGTAGGGCTCGCTGGACGCCTTCGTGCAGAGGTCGATCCGGCCCCGGTGGTAGTAGCCGAGATCGCCGCGGCAGCCGTCGTGCGACGCGTGGAGGTAGATGTCCAGCGCGGGCAGGTCCGCAAGCCCAGCCGCCCCGAACCGCTGGAGAGCCCAGTCGACCGTCCGCTCCTGAGCGGCGTCTGCGCCGTGGATCCGGACGGGCTCGCGGACGGGTGCCCGGTGGCTCTGGGCTCCCAGGGCCGTGCTCGAGGCCAGTACCAAGATGAAGGCTGCGATCTTGCCGGTGCGGGTGGCGGTGTCCATGGCCGCACCCTCGAGCAGCGCCCTGGAGGCACGGCCGCAGGCTGCTGGAAGGTCGCTGGAACGTGTCGCACGTCACTCCGCCGTGCCCGGCTTCCCAAGGCGGGAGCCCCGTCGTACGGTTCCCGCGATGGAGTTCCGGATCCTGGGTCCCCTCGAGGTCGTGGGTGCGAACGGTCCGTTCTCGCTCGGGGGGGCCAGGCAGCGGGCCGTGCTCGCGCACCTGATCCTGCGGGCGAACCACGTCGTGCCGGCCGACCTGCTTATCGACGAGCTATGGGGGGAGGAGCCGCCCGGGACCGCCCGGAACACGGTCCAGACCTACGTCTACCGGCTCCGGGGGATCCTGGGCCAGGACCGGATCGAGTCTCGGGCCCCCGGCTACCTGCTCAGGCTCGAGGAGGGCGAGCTAGACGTGGGCCGGTTCGAGGCCCTGGTGGGGGAGGCCCGGGCGGAGCTGCTCGAGGAGCCGGCCGCCGCCGTTGCCACCCTGGCCGAGGCCCTGACCCTGTGGCGGGGCTCGGCCCTTGCCGACCTCGCGGAGGAGTCCTCGCTCGCGGGCGAGATCGCGCGCCTGGAGGAGCTCAGGTTGTCCGCGGTCGAGGACAAGATCTCGGCGGAGCTCGCACTCGGTCAGCACAAGCGGATCGTCGGCGAGCTCGAGTCGCTAACCAAGCGCTATCCGCTGCGCGAGCGCCTGCGGGGCGACCTGATGCTCGCCCTCTATCGCTCGGGCCGGCAGGCCGAGGCGCTAGAGGCCTACCAGCATGCCCGCTCGGTGCTCGCCGAGGAGCTCGGTATCGACCCGTCACGCCGGCTGCAGCGACTGCACGAGCAGATGCTCGCCCAGGACCCGGCCCTGTCAGCGGCCTCGATGCAGCTCCCGGTCGTCGAGCCCGCGAAACCCTCGGTCTCGGTGCCCGGCGAGCTTGCGGCCGACACGATGCTCGCCGGGTACCGGATCGAGGACCTCCTGGGCCGCGGCGGGATGAGCACCGTCTACCTCGCCGAGGACACACGCCTGCGGCGCCGGGTGGCCCTGAAGGTCATGGCGCCCGAGCTCGGCCGCGACAAGCGTTTCAGGGACCGGTTCGTCCGCGAGTCTCAGATCGCCGCCGGGATGGAGCACCCGAACATCGTGCCGATCTACGAGGCGGGTGAGGCCGACGGGATGCTGTTCATCGCGATGCGCTACGTGCGAGGGACAGACCTGCGCCGTCTGATCGAGGCCGAGGGCAGTCTGGACCCGCGGCGCGCCGTGCAGATCCTGCGAGACGTGGCGTCGGCGCTCGACGCGGCCCACGCCGAGGGCCTCGTCCACCGCGACGTGAAGCCCGCCAACGTCCTGTTGATCGAGGGCGCGGGGGCGGACGGGCGCGATGTCGTGTACCTATCGGACTTCGGCCTCACGAAGCGTCTCGAGGGTCATAGCGGCGGGCTGACCAAGACGGGGCAGTTCGTGGGGACCGTCGACTACGTCGCCCCGGAGCAGATCGAGGGCAAGGCCGTGGACGGGCGTGCCGATGAGTACTCCCTCGGGTGCGTCCTCTACGAGTGCTTGACCGGCGATATCCCCTTCCCCCGAGATACGCAGGTGGCGGCGCTCTACGCGCACATGTCGGACAAGCCGCCCCGACCCTCCGTCCGGCGTCCGGACCTGCCTGTGGGTCTGGACCGGGTCGTCGCCCGCGCGCTCGCCAAGGCGCCAGCCCAGAGGTTCGGCAGCTGCGGCGAGCTGATGGCCGCAGCGCGGGCGGAGCTGACGCCGGCCGACGGGTCGACGGAGCCAGGCGGCCCGACCGCGAGCCGGGGGGCTCGCCGTGGCTGGCTCGCGGCGGCGGCCCTGGCGGTCGTGGCGGCCGTCGCGCTCGGGCTCGCGCTGTCGCGCGACCCCGGCGGCGCCGGGGGGGCGGCTGCACCCCCGTCCACGCAACCCATCGCGAGTCCCAGCCCGACCCCCAACTTCAACACCGAGGCGCGAGCGCTTTCGGCCGATGAGGAACGGCTCCTTACCTACATCCCGGAGCAGTTGGCCGAGAAGTGCGAACCCTTCGAGGCGGGGAGCGGCGACACGGTGGGCGGCCTCGTGTGTTCGTCCGAGGATGTGGAGGTCCTCTACAGGCTGTTCCCGGACCGCGATGCGATGGACGCGGCTCTGCAGGTGAACGCAAACATCCGAGGCGCGACGGGCGGAGAGTGCGCGACCGACCGGGTCGCGCTCACGCCGTACACGATCGACGGCCTTCCGGCCGGCAGGGTGCTGTGCTACCGGAGCAAGGCCGGGTTCTTCTTCGGAACCGCGAGATCCGACATCGAGTGGACGGACGAGCGCCTGCTCGTCTACGCGCACGCGGTGCGCGGCGACGGCGCAGACCTCTCCCTGTACGAATGGTGGCTAGGGTCGGCCGGCCCGCAGATCCCCACCGGTGACCCCCGATCGGTCAAGGACCGGCCGGCGGACGCTGCACCCGTGTTGCCGGAAGGCTCGTACCTCCTGTCGCTCACCGACCGGGATGCGCAGCGGAGCGGGCTCGCCTCGATCAGCGGGATCAAGGGAGTGATAGCAGGAACGAAGGATTGGGCCGGCACGTGGTCGCTCCGGCTGGAGGACGAAGAGTATGAGCTCGCTCACGATGGAGAGCCCGTGGAGAACGGGAGCATCGTGACGCAGAAGCCGGCGACCTTCCTGTTCGCACCCAAGGGCGGCGACTGTCTCTTCTCGTTCTCCCCCTCCGCCGGCTCGGAACCGGTCTCCTATGTGTGGACGCAGAACGGCCGGACGATCACGTGGGAGCTCGGTGGGGAGGGGGGTTGTGCAGGGCCGCAGCCCCTTACCGGCCGCCCGTGGCTCCGAGCCCCGGACGGCCAGATCGCGTTGGCTACGTCCCTGGGAGATCTCTTCACCGTGGACACCGCGGGGCTAGACCGGCACCCGATCGCCGTCCCCGAGCTGCCCCCGAGCACCTTCCACAATCAACCGGTCTGGTCGCCCGACGGTTCGAGCGCCGCGATCGCGAGCGAGACCGACGCCGGATACGACATCTACGTCATGAACCCCGACGGGACCGGGCTGCGGCAGGTGACCGGGATGGAGGGGGTCGAGCTCGACCCGGCCTGGTCTCCGGACGGCTCGAAGATCGCGTTCCATCACAACGCCGGGGGTTTCAACTTCACGCGTTCGAGCGTATTCGTCGTGAACGCCGACGGGTCGGGGCTCCGGACCCTCGTAGATCACCAGGGGTTCGTCGGACGACCCGCCTGGTCGCCCGACGGCGCGAAGATCGCACTTAACATCAACGGCTCGATCTACCGGGTGGACGCCGACGGCTCGAACCTAACGCTGCTGCGCGGCGCCGGTAGGCAGACCAACGGGCCAGACGGGGAACGCCCCTCGTCGCCCTCCAACGGGATCCTGTGGACGCGCGAAGGGAACCGCATCGTCTTCGCGGACGAAGGGCCGCAGGGGCTCACGCTGTTCTCGATGCGGTCGGACGGCACGGACGCCCGTCCGATGTTCGATCGCCTGCCCCCCGGCATGCGCTTCCCCGCCCTCGCCCTCTCTCCGGACGGGCGATGGGTCGTCGCGGCGGATGACTGGGGCCTGGGACAGCTCGACGCCGGTCTGGGGAGCCACGAGATGTACCTGATCAGCGACGAAGGGAGCCTGGTCTTCACGATCGCCGTGGACGCGTTCGAGCCGTCGTGGCGGCCCGGTCCCGGGTGAGCCGTCCTGTACGCTTCGGCGGTGATGGGGATGGACCGCTTGCTCGAGCTCCAGGAGCTCGACTCGGCGATCGACCGACTGGAGCACCGCCGCGAGCAGCTAGAGGCGGGCGAGGAGCTCTCGGTCGCCCGCGAGGCGCTCGAGGAGGCCGAGTCGCAGCTCGGGGAGCTCAGGCTGGCCGTGGACGCGGTTGACGCCGACTCGCGCCGGCTCGAGCACGAGGTCGAGTCGATCAACGCCAAGATCGCCGCCGAGGAGAAGCGCATGTACGACGGCTCCATCGTGAACACCAGGGAGCTCGAGGCCCTGCAGCACGAGATCGCCAGCCTGAGGGAACGGCGCGCGCGTGCCGAGGACCAGATCCTCGAGCAGATGGAGCGCCGCGAGGAGCTGGATCCCCGCGCCCTGGAAGCCGACGCGAGCGTGAGCGCCGCCCGGGACAAGGTCGAGGCCGTAGGTGGCGATGCCGTCGCGGAGCTCGACAGGATCGCCGCGGAACTGGAGGCCAGGCGGGCCGAGCGAACGGCGCTCGTTCCGGCGCTCGAAGAGGACCTCCTGGAGCTCTACGAGGACCTGCGCGGCCAGAAGCACGGGGTCGGCGTGGCCGCGATCGCCGACGGGGTCTGTCAGGCCTGCAACGAGAAGCTCTCGGCTGTCGAGCTCGACAAGCTCAAGCACACCGAGGGCGTGAAGAGGTGCGAGTACTGCCGGCGGATCGTCGTCTTCGCCTGATCCTCCACTGCGACGGGGCCGCGCGCGGCAACCCCGGCCCCGCGGGCGTCGGCGTCCACATCGCGGACGAGGACGGGGTCACCATCGCCGAGATAGCCGAGGGCATCGGCGAGACGACCAACAACGTGGCCGAGTACACCGCCGCGATCCGAGGCCTCGAGCGCGCACGTGAGCTCGGCGCCACCGAGGTGCACCTGCGCTCGGACAGCAAGCTGCTGATCGAGCAGCTAGCCGGCAGGTGGAAGATCAAGAACAAGAACCTGATCCGGCTGCATCGCGAGGTTCGAGCCCTGGTCGAGAGTTTCGAGCGGGTGACGTATGAGCACGTCCCGCGCGAGCGCAACGTGGAGGCGGACCGGCTGGCGAACGAGGGCGTCGACGCCTGGCTCGCCGGCGGCGCTTAGGCCGTCTCCTCGCCCGGAGGCGGCGGGGGAACCACTGCGACCAGGTCGTCGAGCGGGAACTCGAACCTGAGCGCGTCCTTCCCTGTGCCGTAGACGAGGGATAGCACTCTTCCCTGCGCCGTTTCCTGCGCCGGGAACACCATGAGGCCGTCAACGGTCCCACCCGCTGGCACGACGCCGAGCGAGGAGGTGATCGCACCGTTCAGGCGTTCGAACCCTTCGTCCGAGTCGA
>DATEDE010000231.1:0-2356 GCA_035286545.1 Actinomycetota bacterium
GGCTCCACGGTAGGGGCCTGCTCGACGGATCACGGAGCCGGCGACCGCGGGGGCGTTCTCCTTGAGCCACTGGACGATCACGTTGGAGTAGTCGGCGAAGGCCAGGTCCTGGATGTCGAGGCCGATCGCGTCGCAGAGCGATGTGAAGTCGTGTTCGAATCGCTCGTAGCGCTTCCAGATCCTCGCCCTCCCGGGGATGGTGGTCCTGGCCGAAGCGGTGCGGAGCCAGTAGCGGACCCGCTTGACCCCTCCCAAACCAGGGTTAGCCGACGAGCACTCCCGGGAGGCCGCTCGGGCGGCGGCGAGGCCGGGCAGGAAAGTGTGTCGTGTCTATTGATTCCTTGCATCCGACACACTTTCCGATACCCTGGCGGGCATGGCCGCGAGAGGGCGCAGGAGCCGAGACGCGATCTACCGGCAGCTTGCCGAGGGTGTGGAGGAGTTGAACTCCCGTTTCGGAGGTCTGCCCACCCCGGTGGAAGCCGAGGATATCTGGGGCGACATCTGGTACCAGGAGGCTCATCACTCGACGGCCATCGAGGGGAACACTCTCGTCCTCCGCGAGGTGGAGCTCCTCTTGAGCGAGGGCAGGGCGGTCGGCGACAAGCAGCTCGCCGAGTACATGGAGGTCATCGGCTACGCGGATGCAGCGCGGTGGGTCTACCAGCAGGGTCTGGATCAGGGGGAGTGGAGCACCGGCCACCCGATCACGCTGACGGAGGTGCGCCACGTCCACCGCCTCGCGATGGCGAAGGTGTGGGAGGTGTCGCCGCACCCCGACGCCTCGCCGGAGGAGGCTCCCGGGTCCTTTCGACGACACGCGTTCAAGCCCTTCCCCGGGGGCATGCGGCCCCCGGACTGGCCGAGGGTCCACGAGCTCGTCTCGGGTTGGGTCGGACGCGCGTCCGACCTGCGTGATCCCGACGCCGCGTTCCCTGAGGCGCTCGCAGCGCTGCACGCGGAGTTCGAGCGGATCCACCCGTTCCTGGACGGGAATGGACGGGCCGGGAGGCTGCTGACCAATCTGGTCCTCATCCGACTCGGCTATCCGCCGGCGATCATCCGCAAAGGCGAGCGCGCGAGGTATCTGGAGAACCTTCGCCGGGCCGACACCGGGGATCCGGGCCCACTGGGCGAGTTCCTCGCGAGGGCAGTGCTCGACACCTTGATGCGCTTCATCGTGCCCGCCGTGGCGGGACCGGCTCGGCTGGTTCCGCTCGCCGCACTGGCCGACCACGAGCTCTCGGTGCGTGCGCTGCGTGCCGCCGCTGAGCGCGGCAGGCTACGAGCACTGCGTGACGGTCGTGGGCAGTGGCGCAGCACCCGCACGTGGATCGACGAGTACCGAAAGACCCGCTACCAGCGCTCGCGCTGATGAGGCGCGGCATGCCGGAGCTCGTCGTCCGGTGGTGCGCGTCCGGTCTCTCGATGGGGATCAGGAAGGCTATGTCTTAGTCGGGCAAACCAGATCCGCCATGCAGTCGAGCAGCCAGTTCCGACGACCGGGATGTCCACGCGCTGGAGGCCGCCGAGGTACCGGCAGTTATTCGTGTACCCGTAGCTCGTGTCACCGACGACGTACCCGCCGGGCAGCGCCGGGCCGCCCGAGTCGCCGAAGCACGTGCCACCCCCGCCGCGGGGGTCGTTCTCGTTGCCGTTCATCTGGATGACCTGATCGGTGAGCCACTGGCCGACCTCGGTCGTGTAGCGGCGGACGAGGGGCAGGTGCATCGGGTGGGCGGGGTGCCGCTCACCTCGGTGCCGTAGCCGACCGTCGTGAAGATCGTGCTGTTCAGCAGCGGCTGCGCGAACTGGTCGAGGTAGTTCTCGGGCGTCCCGCGCCTCGAAGCGTCGGCAATGGACCGAAGGTCGCTCGTCAGAACAACCCGGCGAGCCCTTGGCCCCCGTCGACCAGCCACTGCACCGGGGCGCGCTCCACGACCTCGCGCAGCACCACCGCCACGAGCGCGTTCAGCGACCCGCGCTCCTCGGCGTCGGAGATCGCCTCCAGGAGCCCGGCGCGGACCGCCTCCTCGATCGTCTCGTCGTCCCAAGCGATCTCGACGCCGGAGGCCGGCGCGAGCGAGAGCACGAGCTCCTCGCGGGTCGTCCCGAGCTCGCAGGCCGCGCCGTCCAGGCCGTCGAGAACGATCCGCTGCAGCGTGGCGTCGAGGCCCTCGCCAGGGAACTCCTCGCGAGGCTCGCAAGGGTCCTGCACCGCGAGCGCGCCGGCGTCCATCGCTCCGCGCGCGAGCTCGACGCCGAAGAGCACCACGGCGCCGACGAACAGCGCGAAGAGCACCACGGTCGCGTGCCCCCGGGTCACACCACCAGCCTCCTGCGGAACGCGAGCACC
>DATEDE010000232.1:0-5313 GCA_035286545.1 Actinomycetota bacterium
AAGGGCGACGACGTGCCGGCCGACGTGCGGATGCGCTGCTACGAGGCGCTGTTCGACGGCTACTACCCGAAGGATCGGGCGATGGTGAGCGTGTTCCCCGCGGCGATGCGCTACGCGGGTCCCAAGGAGGCGATCTGGCACGCGATCTGCCGGAAGAACTACGGGTGCACGCACTTCATCGTCGGTCGCGACCACGCCGGCGTCGGGACCTACTACGGCACGTACGACGCGCAGAAGATCTTCGAGGAGTTCGAGCCCGGCGAGCTCGGCATCACGCCGTTGATGTTCGAGCACTCGTTCTGGTGCAACGCGTGCGAGGGCATGGCGAGCCCGAAGACCTGCCCTCACGGCGAGGAGACGCGCGTGTCGCTGTCGGGAACCAAGGTCCGCGAGATGCTCCGCGGGGGCGAGCGCCCGCCGATCGAGTTCAGCCGGCCCGAGGTGGCGGACATCCTGATCGAGGCGATGCGCGGCCAGGAGAACTGAGCGTCGCCGCGCCCCCGTTTGCCCCCTGACCAGGGACTTCGATACCCTTTCCGAGTCCCTGGGCAGCGGCCGGACGACCGCGAGGAGGCCCCACGACGACCGCTCGCAGGATCATGCTCCGCGCTTGCCTCGCCATGGTCCTGGTGGCCGGGGCTCTCGGCGTGCCCTCCGCCCTCGCAGACACGAAGGACGAGCTGGATGCCGCCAGGGCCGAGGCCGCCGAGATCCAGACCGAGCTCGACGCCGCGACGGCGGTCTGGCACGAGGCCACTGTCGCGCTGGATGCGACGAAGGCGCTGATCGTCCAGACGCGCTACCGCATCCGCGGGCTCGAGCAGCGGGTCGAGAGGATCCAGGCGCGTCTCACGAAGCGTGCCGTGATCGCCTTCACCCACGGCCCGGCGAGCACGATCGACCTGCTCCTTTCCTCGGGATCGTTCACCGAGTTCAGCGATCGGCTGGAGTTCCTGGGCTCGATGGCGCAGGACGATGTCGACCTCGTGCTCGAGCAGGAGGTGACACAGGAGGAGCTGCGGCGGGAGCGGGATGACCTACTCACGCTCGAGGAGGCGCAGGCCGCCGAGGCCGAGCGCCTGGGTGCGGCGCAGGCCAGGATAGATGCCGAGTTCGATCGGCTGACCGCGCGCCTGAACGAGCTGCTCGCGAAGTACCGGGAGGAGCTCGCGGCCGCCAAGGAGCTGCAGATCATCGGCCAGACGCCGAACCCGAACGGCGCCCTGCAGGTGTGCCCGGTCGCAGGGCCCAACTCGTTCGTGGACTCGTTCGGGTGGCCGCGGGCCGGGCACTCGCACCAGGGGATCGACCTGATCTCTCCGTTCGGCACGCCTATCGTGGCCGCGCATCCGGGGTCGGTCTCGCAGAGCTCGAGCTCCTCGGGCGGGCTCCAGGCGTACGTCTACGGCTCCGGCGGCTACACGTTCTACGCGCACCTTTCGAGCTACAGCTCCGCGAGCGGGAGCGTCGGCGCGGGTACCGTGATCGGCTACGTCGGCAGCACCGGCAACGCGGGGAGCACGAACCACCTGCACTTCGAGTGGCATCCGGGAGGCGGCGCGGCCGTTAACCCGTACCAGGCGCTCCTGGCGGTGTGCTGAGGCCGCTCGCGTCCGCCGGCCGGGGTACCATGCTGCTCGCATGAGCGAGCAGGGCGGCAAGCGCCGCATCGACCGCATCCGCCGTCCGGACTTCCTTCAGGGGCTCGGGGCGCTTCCGCTCGAGGATCTCCGGGCCCGCCGGGACGAGTGCCTGTCCGAGCGCGAGTACCTCTCGCTGCTACGGCGTCTCGTCCAGGGCCGGGCCGAGATCCTGCGGGCCGAGGTGGAGCGTCGGGGCGGGGCCGAGCAGGAGGAGAGCCTCGTCGAGCGGCTGTCGCAGATCCTGTCGGCCGAGCCCCAGGGCCCGTCCCGCGGGGAGGCCGTCAAGGTCGGGGTACCCGAACAAGAGATGCTCCTCGCGCGCCGGCGGGTCGAGCGGCTCGTGGCGGACGCCGGCCTCTCGGACCCTGGGGCGCTCGACGACGCCCGGCTGGCCGAGGCCGTCGACCTCCTGCTCGCCGAGGAGCGTGAGGTCTCCTCCTCCAGGGCCCAGGTCCTCGAGGCGCTGGACGCCCTCCAGGACGAGCTGAAGCGTCGCTACCGCGACGATCCGTCGCTGGTCCTTTCGTAGCGTCGGTCGAGCGGGGGATGCCCTCCGCCGCCACGGGTCCGACAGCGCTCGACCACGGGGGATGCCCTCGGACCAGGGCTTTTTGGGCCCTCGGTCCTATGGACCGCTGCGCTCGAACCCGACAGGCTAGCTTCCGCGCCCCGGAGGCCCCGGTGCGCTAACGTGCGGCTCCTCAACATGAGCGAACAGCCTTCCCTCGGTTACGTGTCGGAGATCCCTGTGGATCCGGAGATGCCCGCCGTCCACGAGCAGCTCATCGTGTTCGCTCGCGAGCTAGGCGACCTGTACCGGCTGGAGCGGGCGCGAAGCGCAGAGCTCGAGTTGGTCCTGGCGAGCCTGCAGGAGACCTACCTCGCGACGATGAAGAGCCTCGCCACGGTGATCGAGGCCAAGGATCAGACCACGCGCGGCCACCTGGACAGGACGCAGGCCTACGGCCTCGCGCTCGCCCGAAGGGTCGAAGCCCGGCTGGCCGAGGACCCGACCACCGGGTACGGATTCTTCCTCCACGACATCGGCAAGGTCGGGATCCCCGAGCACATCCTGTGCAAGGCGGGCCCACTCTCCGTGGATGAGTGGACCGTGATGCGCAACCATCCGATCATCGGCGCCCAGATCGTCGCGCCGATCGGGTTCCTCGCCGACGCCGTCGAGCTGATCCGCCACCACCACGAGCGCTTCGACGGCACCGGCTACCCGGACGGGCTGGCTGGGGAGGACATCCCGCTGGCGGCCCGGGTGTTCGCGGTGGCGGATTCGTTCGACGCGATGACGAGCGACCGCCCGTACCGCGGCTCGATCGGCATCGAGCGCGCACTGGCGGAGATCCGGGGCGGTGCCGGCACCCAGTGGGATCCCGAGATGGTCCGGGTCTTCGTGCAGATGATCGAGGATGACCCGCCGCTCGAGGACGAGGCCTTCGCCCGAGCGCTCCGCCAGGCCGGCTGACGGACCTCGGCACCTGATCCGCCGGGCCGTCCTAGGCTGTCGGCATGCCGTCGGCGGTCCCGCTCGTGCGCGTGGTGCGCTCCGGCCTGGTGGAGAGCGTGCATGCGGGGCACGTGGCCGTCTGCGACGCCCGGGGGCGGTTGCTCGCGGCCCTAGGCGATCCCCACCGCATCGTGTTCTCGCGGTCGTCCATGAAGCCGCTGCAGGCCGCCGTGTCGCTGCGTCGGATGGGCGAGGAGCTCCCGTTGGACCTGGTGGCGATCATGTGCGCGTCACACAACGGCGAAGGGGAGCACGTCCGCGCGGTCCGGCGGCTGCTGCGACGCGGAGGAGTGCCCGTGTCGGCGCTCGGCTGCCCGTCCGATCTGCCCGCGCTCCCCTCAGACGCGGCCCGAGCCCGGCGCCCAACGCGGGTCGCACACGGCTGCTCTGGCAAGCACGCGGGGATGCTCGTCGCCAGTGCTCGGAGCGGCGGGGATCTCGCGTCGTACCTCACTCCCGGGCATCCGCTCCAACGGGCGGTGCTGCGGGCGGTCCGGCTCGGTACAGGCTTCGAGCACCCGGTCGTCGGCGTGGACGGATGCGGGGCTCCTGTCCACGGCCTGCCCCTGTCGGCGATGGCCACCCTGTTCGCCCGCTTGTCGCGTCCTGAGCACCTGGGCAAGGAGGCCGCCGGAGCCGCCAGGGCGGTCGAGGCGATGCGCGCGCATCCCTACCTCGTCGCGGGTCGTGGACGGACCGACACCCTGCTCATGACCCAGGTCTCGGGGGTCGTTTCGAAGGTGGGTGCCGAGGCCCTGCACTGTGCCGCCGTTCTCGAGGAGGGGATCGGCGTCGCCGTCCGGATAGAGGACGGAGGCGAGCGTGCTTGCGGACCCGCGCTGATCCAGGTCCTCGCCGACCTCGGGGCCGTCTCGGCCGGGGACCTCGAGCGCCTGAGTCCGGTGGCCCGTCGTCCGGTGCTCGGGGGTGGCCGACCGGTGGGCGAGGTCCGGGCGGCTTTCAGCCTGCGCCGATCCGGCGGCTGAGCCCAAGGTCTTCGCCGGAGCGGGTCCGGAACGTATCTCGCGCCTGCCGTACGATCGTTCCTATGCCGACGACGAGCCCGGAGACGGCTCGCCCGCACGTCGCGGTCGTGAGCCTGCACACCTCTCCCCTTGACCAGCCGGGGTCCGGGGACTCCGGAGGTATGAACGTGTTCATCCGAGAGGCCGCGCAACGGGTGTCGACCTCCGGGGCGGAGGTCGACGTCTACACCAGGGCTCGGGCCGAGGCGGAGTCCGGCGTTCGCGATCTGGGCGGAGGCTCCCGGCTGATCTCGATCAAGGCCGGACCCCGCGCGCCCGTACCCAAGGAGGATCTCCCGCGCTACCTGCCCGAGTTCCTGGGTGGGGTGCTCCAGCACGCGCGCAGCAGGGGCACCGAGTACGACCTCGTGCACACGCACTACTGGCTCTCCGGGTGGGTGGGTCGGAGCGCGCGCGAGATCTGGGGCGTGCCGCTCGTCGCCTCGTTCCACACGCTGGGGAAGGTGAAGAACTACTCCCTGTCGCGCGAGGAGGTGCTCGAGCCGACCACCCGGCTGGCCGGGGAGGAACGCGTGATCCGGGAGGCCGATCGTCTGATCGCGGCGACTCCGTCCGAGGCGGCCCAGCTGGTCGGGCTCTACGGCGCCCAGCCGGACCGCATCCGCGTGGTTCCCCCCGGCGTGGACCACGAGCTGTTCTTCCCCCGACCGAGGGACCAGGCCCGCGCCCGCCTGCACCTGACGGGGGTGCGCCTCCTGCTCTTCGTGGGCCGACTGCAGGCGCACAAGGGACCCGACGTCGCGGTGCGAGCCCTGGCCGAGGCGACGGCGCGCGACCCCGCGGGGATGCTCGACGTGGTGCTGGCCATCGTCGGCGGACCCAGCGGCGCCGACCACGGGGCGGAGGTCGCGCACCTCATGGACCTGGCTTCTGCTCTTGGCGTCGGCGAGCGCGTGATGCTGTTCCCACCGCAGCCCCAGGCGCGCCTGGCCGACTTCTACGCGGCTGCCGAGGCCGTGCATGTGCCCTCGCGCTCGGAGTCGTTCGGCCTGGTTGCCCTCGAGGCCCAGGCGACCGGCACGCCGGTCGTCGCCGCGGCCGTCGGCGGTCTGCGATACGTGGTGGAGGACGGCGTCACGGGGGCGCTCGTCGAGGGACACGATCC
>DATEDE010000233.1:0-3543 GCA_035286545.1 Actinomycetota bacterium
AACGAGCCGAGCCCCCCCGGGTATTGCTGTGGCTACCAGCCGGTGGGCGGCTTCGACTGCTCGGGCTTCACCTGGTGGGTGATGAAGAGCGCGGTCGACGGCTGGGACCCCACGCCACCGCGCGATTACGCGGGATGGGAGTTGCCGCAACGGACCTCGGCCTCGATGGCCTCGGTCGGCGACCGGAAGACCTGGGACGAGCTCGATCCCGGCGACCTGATGTTCTACGACGGCGACAGCGACGGCACCGTGGACCACGTGAACACGTACCTCGGCAACGGCTGGGCGATGGATACCGGGAGCAGCAACGGCGGCACGACGATCACGTACGTGTGGGACAACTGGTACGAGGACCACTTCGTGCACGGCCGTCGCATCCTCGGATGACCGAGGTTACCGACCCAGCTCCGCCTCCAGGACCGCCCGCTCCCGCTCGGTGAGCGGCCGGGAGATCCCCGCCTTCGGGTCCCTCGGCACGATGACCGACTCGGCGGTCGCCGACACCGTCCCGTCCAGCTTCAGGATCTCCTCGCCCGTCCGGATGCTCGCGCGACCGATCGAGTCCAGGCGGCACCGGACCACGATCGCGCCGTCGTCCTGCGTGAGCTCGGCCCGGAAGTCGATCGCGACGCGGGCAAGGACGAAGTCCCAGGTGTCGGTGATGCCGCCGAGGGCGCGCTGTACCCACGCGTCGCGTGCCTCCTCCAGGTAGTTCAGGTACACGGCGTTGTTCACGTGGCCGTACGCGTCTATGTCGCGCCACCGGATCTCGATGCGCTTCTCGAGCACTAGGCCTGGATCCGATCGACCTGCAGACCCTGCTCGGCGAGCCACGCGATGGCCTCGACGACGCGTTCTTCCTGCCCCTGCACCTCGACGATGATCCATCCCCCGCGCTCCTCGATGTTCGCGCGCCGGATGTTGGTCACCAGTCCGAACTCCGTGCCGAGCCGGTGGATCACCGGCTGCGATACCAGGTGCGCGGGGAACGTGAGGTGCAAGTGCGCCGAGGTCATCGTTTCATCCTGCCACGAGGGGCGAAGCTGCGACGGGTAGGCTCCAGCGGTGGGCCAGCCACCCTCCTGGCAGCGACGCTTCACCGCCCCCCCGGATCGCTCGTGACAGCGGGCGAGGCCGACCCTCGAAGCACGCTCGGATCGACCATGACCTACGTCCACGGCCTGAAGGTTCGCGGCGTCGAGGTCGAGCTCCGCGTCTACGGAGGTGGGCACCACACGAACGCGATGGAGGAGCAGGTCGAGCACGTCCGGCTGATCGTGGACCTCTTCGCGCGCCACGGGGGAGTGCCCGTGGCCTGAACGCTCGAGGGGCCCTCCGGAGAGGGCCCCTCGAGGCGTTGCGGATGCGGCTGGACCTAGAAGTCCATGTCCCCGCCGCCCGGCATGGCCGGCGCCTTCTCCTTCTCGGGCTTCTCCGCGATGACGGCCTCCGTGGTCAGGAACAGCGCCGCGATCGAGGCGGCGTTCTGCAGGGCAGAGCGCGTGACCTTGGTCGGATCGATGATCCCGGCCTTGAACATGTCCACGTACTCGCCCGTGGCCGCGTCCAGGCCGTGACCCAGGTCCAGGTTGCGGACCTTCTCGATGATCACGCCGCCCTCCAGGCCTGCGTTGGCCGCGATCTGCTTGATCGGCTCCTCGAGCGCGCGCCGCACGATCGCGGCGCCGGTGAGCTCGTCGCCTTCGAGATCCACCTTGTCGAGCGCCGCCTGCGCGTTCAGCAGGGCGACCCCGCCGCCGGGCACGACCCCCTCCTCGACGGCCGCCCGCGTGGACTGAACGGCGTCCTCGATGCGGTGCTTCTTCTCCTTCAGCTCGACCTCGGTGGCCGCGCCGACCTTGATCACCGCGACGCCGCCGGCCAGGCGCGCCAGACGCTCCTGCAGCTTCTCGCGGTCGTAGTCGGAGTCGGTCTTCTCGATCTCACCCTTGATCTGGTTGATCCGGCCCTTGATGTCCTCGTCCTTGCCGCCGCCTTCGACGACCGTGGTGTCATCCTTGGTGATGACGACCTTGCGGGCCGTGCCGAGCAGGTCCAGGGTCGCGTTCTCAAGCTTGAGACCGACCTCCTCTGAGACGACCTGTCCGCCCGTCAGGATCGCGATGTCCTGGAGCATGGCCTTGCGGCGGTCGCCGAAACCGGGTGCCTTCACACCGACCGAGCGGAACGTGCCTCGGATCTTGTTCACGACGAGCGTCGCGAGCGCCTCCCCCTCGACGTCCTCGGAGATCACGAGGACCGGCTTGCCGGTCTGCATGACCTTCTCGAGCACCGGGAGCAGGTCCTTGACCGCGCTGATCTTCTGGTTGGCGATCAGGATGTACGGCTCCTCGAGGACAGCCTCCATCCGCTCGGGGTCCGTGATGAAGTACGGCGAGATGTAGCCCTTGTCGAAGCGCATGCCCTCGACGAGCTCGAGCTCCATGCCGAAGGTGTTGGACTCCTCGACGGTGATGACGCCGTCCTTGCCGACCTTGTCCACGGCCTCGGCGATCTGCTCGCCGATCTCGGGGTCGGCGGCGGAGATGGCGCCGACGTTGGCGATCTCCTCCTTCTGCTCGACCTCGCGGGACTGGTTCTTGATGCTCTCCACCGCTAGCTCGACCGCCCGCTCGATGCCGCGCTTGATCGACATCGGGTTGGCGCCGGCCGCGACGTTGCGCAGGCCCTCCTTGACGATCGCCTGCGCGAGGACCGTCGCCGTCGTGGTGCCGTCGCCGGCTACGTCGTCGGTCTTCTTGGCGACCTCCTTCACGAGCTCGGCACCGATCTTCTCGAGCGGATCTTCGAGCTCGATCTCCTTGGCGATCGAGACGCCGTCGTTGGTGATCGTGGGGGCGCCCCACTTCTTCTCGAGCACGACGTTGCGACCCTTAGGCCCGAGCGTGATCTTCACGGCGTTGGCCAGCTGGTCCATGCCGCGCTCGAGGGCCCGGCGTGCCTCCTCGTCGTACGAGATGATCTTCGGTGCCATCGGTCCTCCTCCTGCTCTGGGGACTCCTGCTCTCCCGGTGCGACTGCTAGCACTCACGGGTTGCGAGTGCTAATGGATTGTACCCGCAACCCCCCGGGGGATGGCAAGGGGTCAGGCGGGTCAGGCTGTCGGTTCCAGGGTGCCCGAGCAGTCGCGGCGCAGCTCCACCTCGTCGAGAAGGTCGCCGGGGTCGGCGTCGTAGACGTCGGCGCCCGGGCCCCCGTTCGCGACATCGTTGCCACCGACGCCGTCGTCCGTGGCCACGCAGAAGTCGCGAGCCCGGCCCGCCTGGACGACGTCCGAGCCTTCATCCCCCGAGACCGCATCCTTGCTGGGACCTCCCTCAACGTCGTCGGCGCCCGACCCCCCGGTCACGAGGTCCGCGCCGCGGTCGCCGGAAACCTCGTCCGCGCCCGCTCCCCCGTCGATACGGTCATTGCCCCGGCCACCCAGGATCACGTCGTCGCCCTGCAGGCCGACGATGGCGTCGTCGCCGTTCAGGCCACAGATCACGTCGTCGCCCCCGGTCCCCCGGATCACGTCGTTGC
>DATEDE010000234.1:0-3066 GCA_035286545.1 Actinomycetota bacterium
GCAGATCGACCTATCCCGGATGGACCTGGTCGACCCGGACAACTACGTCCAGGCGATACCCCACGAGTGGTTCGAGGAGCTCCGCCGCGATGCGCCGGTCATCTGGCACCCGGAGCCGTCGCCGAACAAGGGCTTCTGGGCAGTCACTCGCCACGAAGACCTCGTCGCCGTGCACATGGACTGGGAGACCTACTCGTCGGAGACCGGTGCCGTCGGGCTCGAGGAGCTTGACGCCGATCAGCTCGAGCTGCGTAAGACCATGCTCGAGACCGATCCGCCCCGACACCGCGAGCTCCGCAACATATGCAACAAGCGCTTCTCGGCACGGGGTGTAGGCGCGTACGAGGACTTCATCCGCGACATCGCGCGCACGGTGATCGACCGCGCGCTCGAGAAGGGCGAGTTCGACTTCGTGCCCGAGATCTCGCGGGAGCTCCCGATCCGGTTCCTCTGCGCGATCTTCACGGTCCCCCAAGACGACGCCCCGATGCTGATCGACTGGGGCGACGCGATGATCGGCAACCAGGACCCCGAGTTCTCCGCGGCCGTCATCGACCAGGTGGACACGGAGGCCTACCGGAACCTCCAGTTCCGCTCCCCCGTCGCCCTGGAGGTGTTCGAGTACGCCAAGCGCCAGCGCGACCAGCGCCTGGAGGAGCCGGCCGACGACGTGATCGCCGCGCTCTCGGTCGCGCAGAGCGAGGGCGTGCTGAGCGAGCGGGAGTTCGTGAACTACTTCGCGCTGCTCATGATCGCCGGCAACGAGACGACCCGGCACACGATCACCCACGGGATGCATGCTCTTATCGAGAACCCAGCTCAGCTCCGCCGGCTCCAGGACGACCCGTCGCTGATCCCAGCCACGATCGAGGAGATCCTCCGCTGGGCCACCCCGGTGATGCACTTCCGGCGCACCGCCACGCGTGACACGGAACTCCGCGGGCAGCGGATAACCGCCGGCGACAAGGTCGTGACCTGGTACATCAGCGCCAACTTCGACGAGGCGATCTTCGAGGATCCATATCGTGTCGACATCACGAGGCCGAACGCGAGCGAGCATGTCACCTTCGGGCCTGGGGGCCCCCACTTCTGCCTGGGCGCGCACCTGGCCAGGCTCGAGACACGGATCCTGTTCCAGGAGCTGCTCCCGCGCCTGCGCTCGGTCGAGCTCGCGGGTCCGGTGGTGCGGATGCGCTCGAACTTCGTGAACGGCATCAAGCACATGCCGGTGCGCGTCGAGCTCGCCTAGCCGCTCAGGAGCCGTCCCCGACCCGGCGCAGCATCGACCGGAGCAGCACGGCGAGCTGCTCCTGCTGCTCGGGCTCCAGGTGAGAGGTGACGGCGACCTCCTCGGCGTTGAACCTCGGGAACAGCCGCTCGATCTTCCGGCGTCCGGCGGGCGTGAGCGAGACGCGCACGAGCCGACCGTCCTCCGCGGCCTTGGAGCGAACGACGAACCCGCGTCCCTCCAGCGTCGTCACGACGCCCGTGCAGGTCGGCCTGCTGATCCCCACTGCGGCCGCCAGGTCCCGGGACTCCATCGCGCCCCAGACCCATAGCACCCAGAGCACGACGAACGACGTCCACGACATGCGGTCGCCCGCGAGGACCTTCGCCTCCATGTGCCGGCGGATCGCGGCGGACGCGCGGAACAGGTTCGAGACCGCCGCCATCGCCCGGAAGTCGAGCGGGAGATGTCCGAGGGCCTCGGTGACCTTGCGTTCGGCGGGAAGGAGTTCGTCCGGCGGCGCCATCGCGCGCATCCTACGTCTACGAGCAGGAGAGCTCGGAGTCGGCGCCCGGGCCGCCCGTGCACGTGTCGTCGCCTGGGCCGCCCCGGAGCTCGTCGTTGCCCTCGCCTCCGCGTAGCGCATCGGCGCCCGCCCTGCCCTCCAGCAGATCGTTCCCTGCGCCCGAGTCCAGGTAGTCGTTCCCGTCGCCACCATCGAGGGTGTCGTGCCTCGCGCCGGACTGGATCCGGTCGTCCCCCCTGCCACCGAACAGGAAGAGGCTCCCCGAGAAGGAGGCGCCCGAGAGCGTGTCGTCTCCGTTCCCCGCGGTCACGACCGCCGCCTCGACGGAGGAAAGCGCGATCTCCAGGGAGTCCGTCGTGAGTCGGAGGATCCTCTCGTCGTTGATGGTCCAGCTGGCGTTGCCCTCCACGGTAACGGTGTCGTGACCCTTGCCGCCGGTCACGTCGCCGGCCCCGGGGCCGGGCTGCAGAAGGTCCGATCCGCCGCCTCCCCGGAGCGTGTCGGTCCCGCCTCCGCCATCCAGAAGGTCGCCGAGCCCCGAGCCGATCAGGGTGTCGTCGCCCGCCTCGCCGTCGACCACCACGTCCCCGAGGCTGTCGAACGCCCCGGGCGTCACGCCGCCGAGGCTCACGCGGTCGGATCCGCCCTCGGCGAACACGAGGATCCGCCGAAGGTCCGCGCACGGCTCGGGACCGCCGTCGGGCTGGCTCTGGTTCACGGTGACCTCGCCGGAGTCGCACCCGACCGTGATCGCGTCGCCCTCGCCCGACCCGGTCACGGTCAGGATGTGATCCGCGACGTTCGCCGCGATCGCCCCGGCCGACGCCGTTCCCGCCGGGGCCAGCACGATCCACGCGGCGGTCAGGGACAGAAGCAGCCGCCGCACGACCGGTCCTACCCGGCGGCCGGCGCGGCGAAGAACTCGAGCGCGGTCTTCGTCTTGGTCTGCTGCTCGGCCGAGAGGTCCACGCCTCGCGACTCCAGCATCACCCGGCACTCCGCGGCCACGTCGAGCGCCTCGGCCGGCGTGGTCTTCGTCGAGAGCTCGACGATCTGCGACGCGTCCGGGTACAGCCACATCTCGCCCACGAACTTGCGCTTGGACCCCCGGGGCTTGAACTTGATCCGGAACGTGGGGATCGGTCCGAGGACCGAGAGGCCGTCGATGTCGATCCCGTCGGGTGCGTGCGCCGAGAAGAACGCGCGCTGCCCCTTGGAGAAGAGCTTGCGTATCGGCCGCTCCCCCGTCACCGCCTCGCGGATCCGATCGTTGCTCGCGGCCCCCTTGAACGAGGCCGAGCAGACGTAGCCG
>DATEDE010000235.1:0-8594 GCA_035286545.1 Actinomycetota bacterium
TCAGCGACCAGTACACGAGCGGCCCGAACCCGCGCCACGTGACCTCGGCGGGCAAGGCTTCGGGCTCGCGCTCGGGCGCCGGCTCGGTGCGCACGAGCGCGGGATGGGCGGCCGCGCCGCCGGCGATCGGAGCGACCAGCAGGACGGGCGCGGGGAGCTCGGGCTCCGGGAGTGCGAACGCGGGCGCCTCGGCGACCGGGAGCTCCTCGAGCTGGGCCTGCAGGCGCGCGAGGCGCTCGTCCTCGACGGCGCTGCGCCGCTGGTGCTCGACGAGCGCGTCGTCGCGCTGCGTCTCGGCCTCGGCCAGGCGGACCCCGGCCGCGACCGCGCGCTGATCCCGGTCGCCGAGCTCGATCTGCCGCTCGCGATCCAGGGTCCTCCAGCGCTGGAGCACGCGCTGAGCCCGCTCCTGCGCTCGAGCCGTGATCTCGAGCAGGTCGAACGGGAGCGCGTCCTGCCCGGTGCCGGGCACGCCGGCCCGGCCGTCGCGCCTGCCCTTGCGCCTCGCGTCCCGGAGCTCTCTCCCTGACCGCAGCATCCGAACCTCCTTCCGGCGGGAGCCGGGGCCCCACTCCCCCGCGCTCACGCGGGACGCCGAACCGAAGGTCCGTGGTCTTGGGAAGGGGCCGCGACCACACCGCTACGTTTCGAAAGGTACGGCGAGGCTCTGACACGAACTGGTGTTCGAGCCCCGAGAGCGTCGCCTTCGGGCGCGTTCTGTCGCAGAATGTGCGGCACGAGAGGAAGGAGGTGGTCCTACTTGCATAGACAGCAGGAGACCCTCGAGGTGATCGGCTGCTGAGCCGCCCCTCGCGGGCCGGGGCCACCACCCCGCCCGTTCGCCGGGAGACCGGCAGAATCCAACCGACTCACCGACCTCACAGGTTCCGGATGGTCTACCGGACGAGGCCTCGTCAGAGGCCCGAAGTGCTCGTGAGGAGATAGGTACCGCGGACGGGCCGGGCCCTTTGGGGTCCGGCCCGCTCGCGTCGGTGGCTCGTCGTAGGGTCCGTCGAGGCTCGAGACCGGCAACGCGATGCCGAGCGTGCGAACGCTCGTCAGGATCGCCGAGGCCGCTGGCTTCGAGCTCGTGATCGGCCTCCGTCGGCCCGGCACACCCCCGCCGGACCCCCACGGTGCTCAACGCGATGGGGTTCGCGCTCCTCGGTACGCTCACACGGAACGAGGAGGACAGCCTCGCCGACTTCACCGCCCTCCGCGAACCCTCACCGCTCGAGGGCCCGCGCTAGGAGGGCCACTCGGGCTTGGGCTTCGGCTTGCTCAGCAGGTCGTCAAGCGAGGTCTTCGGCTTGCCCTCGACCTCGGCGATCTTCTCCTCGAGGCCGCCCGACCCGAGATCGCCCGCCGCTTCGAGCATCTCCTCGAGCGACTTGCCGGCGCTCCCCTTCAGCCGGATGCGGAGCGCGGCGAGCACCGACGCGTGCTGCTCGGACAGCCCGTGGGCGACCTTGATCTCGGTGAGGGCCGCCTCCGCCTGGGCGAGGAGCTCCTCGTCGTCCATCGCTACTCACCTTCCTCAAGGGCCGAGCGGGCGATCTGGGCCCGGAACGCGTGGAGATCATCGAGGCGGGACCCGAGGATCTCCAGGACCCTGCGGTCATCGATCCGCTGGTACCCGTGGACCAGCAGGTTCCGGAACCGGGCCATCTCCTGCAACGCGGGTAGCTGCTCCGAGCGAAGCACCCCGGCTTCGCCGAGCAGTTCCTCGGGTGCCATGGCTGCCAGACGGCGGAGGTGCTCGATCTCCTCGCCGAGGCGGTCCAGCAGGCTCCGGAGGCGGCCGGGGTCCACCATCAGCGCCGCCCCTCGGCGATCTCGCGCAGCATCCGCTCGTCCATCGGCGCGGCGTGGATCTCGAAGTCGAAGAACTCGCGGAGCGTGCGGCTCTCGAAGGCCACCCGCGCCGGCTCGTCCCGCGAGAAGAGCACGATCCGCTGCCGCACCACCCGACCCTTGATCGGAAGGGGCGCCTCGTTGAGCACGAGGACCTCGATGCCACCCACTCCCGACGCCTCCGACAGCGTCCCGGCCAACTCAAGCGAGAGATCGAGCTGGCGCTCGGACGTGACATCGGTCTCGAGGTACACCGCCACATCGACATCGCTGGCGGGCCCCGCCCGCCCTTCGGCGACCGAGCCGAAGAAGTACGCGAACACGACGGGTGTCCCCTCGAAGGAGCCCGACGCGACCCCTCGAAGTCGGTCCAGGCTGTCCATGGCGGCCATCATCCCACGGGCCCTCACCCGCTCGGCATCGGGTCAGTCCTCCTCGTCGTCGCGGGAACGGCGACTCTGCTTCATGAAGCGCTCGCGGAACAGCATCTGCTTGCGCTGCATCGCGTCGTACATCCCCGAGGAGAACTGGTCCGAGCGCGCCCGCCAGAACGCGGCCTCGTCCAACAGCTCCTGGGCGCGCGCCGAGCCCTCCGCGGTCTTCGAGAGCCGGTCGACGGCTTCGCTCAGCGTGCGCTCGGCCCCGGCGAGGTCGCCGCGGTCGGCTTGCTCGCGGGCCTCGCGGCCGGCCTTGGCGCTGGACAGGATCACGACCTCCTCGGTGACCTCGGCGTCGGCGGCCGAGCCGACCGCCTCATCGGCCGAGACGCGGTTCACCAGCAGCGGCACACGGACCTCGTGCGACGCGAGCTCCTGCCCGACCGAGACGTAGCGCAGGACGAGCCCGGCCACCGTCATCACGCCGAGCGCCGCGACGCTGGGGACGTGCAGCTGGAACAC
Source organism: Actinomycetota bacterium (assembly GCA_035286545.1). Lineage (GTDB taxonomy): Bacteria > Actinomycetota > UBA4738 > UBA4738 > HRBIN12 > DASSJM01. The sequence continues at coordinate 2,754 of DATEDE010000235.1, forward strand.
CACCCGCCGCCGCTCGTCGGCGAACGCGTCGCCGAGCTGGACCTGCACGCCGCCCTGCACCGGGACCACCGGGAACTCGTTCAGCACCCCGAGGAACCCGACCTCGGCCGCCGGACGGATCTCGAGGCTCACGTTCTGCGCGACGAGCGACACGAGGTCCTCGAACTCCTGCGCGAAGATCCCCGGCGCGTCGTCCGGCGTCTCCGCGAAGTGCGCCGACCCCCTGCCCGCGTCCGCCATGCCCGCCAGCAGGTCCTCGTCGAAGTCCGCCCCGAACCCGATCGTCGAGGTCGTCACCCCGTGCGCCTCCAGCGTGCTCCGCGCGGCGTCGGACAGCGCGGGCGCTTGCGTGATGCCGACGTTGGCCAGACCGTCCGAGAGCAGGAGCACCCGTCGGGTGGAGTCCTGGGGCGCGCCCTGCAGGGTCTCGGCGCCCTTCAGCCACCCGCCGGACAGGTTGGTCTGCCCGCCCGCGACGATGTGCCGGACCGCGCGCAGCAGCTCGTCGCGGTTGCCGTCGATCGGCAACAGCGGCGCACGGAGCTCGACCTCGTCGTCGTACGTGACGAGCGACAGCCGGTCGGCCGGCGTGAGGCGTTGCACGAGGAACTCCGCGCACGCGCGCGTGACCTCGAGCTTGCGCCCGGCCATCGAGCCGGAGCGGTCCACGACGAGCGAGACGGATAGGGGACGGCGCTCGAGGGAGCTGGGAGCCGGTGGTGCCGAGAGCTCGAGCATGCACCAGACGTCGTGCTCGGACTCGACGGCGAGGAGCTCGTGCTCGAACCGCACGGTCGGCTTCATGAGGGGGCCTCCTTCCGCGCGCGGGGCCGCGCTGGGCCCTCAGTATCGCCGGGGGGTCTGACACGAACGGGTGTTCGGGGTTCGCCGGGTTCAGTGACCGCAGGCGCAGGCGCCCCCGCACCCACATCCGCCGCGGGATCCGGAGCCGAGGGTGTCTCCCGGCGAGGTGGGGGCGATGAACGAGAGGGGTGGGCTCGACGGACAGCCACGAGCGCAACGCGCGGGTCATCGAGAAGCGCGCCACGCGCACGATCCCGGTCATCGCCCTCGAGCCCGGCCGACCCCGGGTAGACGCGCGACCTACGCCGAGCCAGGTGAGGATGCGGGACCTTGGTCCCGTGCGCCATCATCCCCGGGGACGGAGACTTGCTGCGTCGACGATGGAGGTGGATGGCGATGAGCAGCAGCAAAGCGGGCGCGGCGGCAGGTGGCGGCGCGATCTACGGCCTGGGCATCTTCGGCGCCTGGGTCTACTTCTGGCAGCAGGCGGGTTCGTTCTGGGAGCACCTTGGCGCGATCTTCCAGGGCATCTTCTGGCCGGCCTTCATGATCTTCGACGTCTTCGAAGCGCTCAACCCGTAGGCGACCGCCGGCGTTCCCGCAACGTTCACGCCGCTGCTACGCCAACCCGCCCAGACCGACTCGATGTGCTACCGTGTGCTACATGGAGGACCGGCGGGTGGGCGTCCGCGAGCTGCGGCAGAACCTGAGCAAGTACCTCCGTCGCGTTGAACGTGGCGAGCGCCTCGAGGTGACGGAGCACGGACGGCCGGTCGCCGTACTGGCGCCCCTCGGTGAGCCGGAGGGTCCGCTCGCCCGACTGATGGCCGCCGGTCGCGTCACCCCTCCCCGGACGGATCTCCTGGAGCTGCTCCCTCCCCGGGGTAAGACCTCCTCCCGTACGAGTGAGGCCCTGCTGAACGAGCGCACCGAGCGTCTGTGACGAGATGCTCTACCTCGACTCCTCCGCGATCGTGAAGCTGGTGGCGCGCGAGCCCGAGACGCCTGCGTTGGTCGAGGCGGTGCGAGCCGATCCGTCGGTGGTCTCGAGCGCGCTCGCGTGGACGGAGGTCGTCCGTGCGGTGAGGCGCGCGCGAGGCCGGGTGAGCCGCGCTCGGGAGGTGCTCGAGGGAGTCGCGCTCGTCCCGCTCGACGACGCCATCCTGCGAGGCGCGGGCGACCTGTCCCCCGCCGGCCTTCGAACGCTCGACGCGATCCACCTCGCCACGGCGCTGAGCCTGGCCGAGGACGTCACAACCCTCGTCACGTACGACGAACGCCTCGCCGAGGCCGCCGCCGCGGCCGGCATCGCGGTGACCGCACCCGGCTTCGGCCCCTAGACGATCTCGCGCCCGATCCCCCAAACACGCCCTGGACCTGGGTAGGCGTCAACGGAGCCACCTCGCTGCCGGCTCACTCAGGAACTCAGCGAGCGGCAGACCTTGCCCTCCCACGAGGAGCTTCCGGGTCGGCCGGAACTCGGTCGAGAAGGCGGCGAGTCCCGGAAGGGAGTTTCTCCGCCGACCGCTCGTGACTTCGATCGCGGTGAGCCGGTTGCCCCTGCGCAGCACGAAGTCGACTTCCCGATCGTCGCACCCCTAACCCGTCTCGCACCCGATGCCGTTGTGATCGCCGTCGAAGGTGTGCGGATCGGGCGGCAGAACCGCGAACCCACGCTCGTCGACGGCGGAGCAGTCCAGGTCCGGCGGTGGCGGCGGGATGCACGCGTCCGGGTACGCCGGGTCGCACGCGTCCGGCCGTACGCACCGACCCCATACTCCCCGATCCGCCGAGCGGGCCTCGCGCTCCGCGGCCCGGAACGGCTTCACGTAGCGCACGTTCGGAGGGAACGTCGTGACGAACGCGTAGCCCTCGCGCACGAGCGTCTCGTTGAACAGCTCGTCCCCGAGCCACACGTACGCGAGCGTGCGGTCGAACGGATCCAGACGCTCGACGTCGAACTCCAGGCGGACGCGCTCGCCGTCCAGGCGCTCGGTCGTGTACGCGGAGGCCTGCACCGCGAAGCACTGGACCGGCTCGTCCGGCGCGACCGACTCGGGCGTGTCGATGCCGATCAGGCGCACGGTGAGCAGCTCGCCCCGGTGGCGGACCTCGATCGTGTCCCCGTCGACGACGCGGGTGACGAGCGCGTTCGTGCCCGACGGAGGCTCGACCGGCGAGGTGGACGCGGTCGCACCCGCGGGCGCGGACGGCCCCGTGACGGTCGACCCAGGGGTCTCGCCGGTACAGGCGGCGAGGAGCGCCACCACCACGAGGGTGGCCAGACGCGTTCGACCGCTGCCGAGGGGGAGCGCCACGGGTCCCTGCCTTCCTTCCGCCGCCGCCAGGGTAGGCACCGCCGCCGACGCACCGCCCTGGCGGGGCCGGTGTGAGCCCGATCACGGACGGCGAGCCGCCCTCGTGCCAGGTTCTCGGGTGACGTGTGGACCGCCTGGACCAGGGACACCGACTTCGAGCGGATCCAGACGCTCCTGCCCGGACTCGCGCTGCACGCGCACCGCGAGGGCCGCTGATCCGCGGCGGCAGCCGATCCCTGGGCGCGACCGATACCTCTTCCAGGATCGAGGCGTCGCCGGGATCCGAGGGCGGCTCGCCAGACCCGCGGCGGTAGGTCAGTCGTTCTGGGCTCGAGGCCGGACGCCGACGGCGAGCGCAACCTGCGTCAGATCCGAGCGCATCCCGTCGATCGACCCCTGGAGCCCGTCGAACCGGCCCTCAAGCGTGTCGACCCGGCGGTCGAAGCGCGACTCCATCGCTCCCATCCGATATTCGAAGCGCGACTCCATCACTCCCATCCGATCGTCGAAGCGCGACTCGAGGGCGTCGATCCGGCCATCCAGCCGGCCCTCCATCCGATCGATCCGGTTGTCGAGCGCGTCGAAGCGGCCCTTACCGAGCCACGCCAGGAGGGCGCCGACGACCGCGACCACCGCTGCGTTGATCGATGCTCCGAGGAGGTCCATGACCTCGTGTCCTCTCCGGGGGAGACGCACCGCTGGAACCCGACGAGGCTAGCACGCAGCTCCGACAGCCCGTACCACGGAGGGATCGAGCTCACCGCATGTGCGGGCGCTGCTGCGGCGACGCAGCCAGGTAGCCTCCTGACCGTGACGGACATCAACGAGCGCAACGCGCGGGTCATCCAGGAGTTCCGCGCCAACGCCGGTACGGTCGGCGGCCCCTTCGAGGGCGCCACGATGCTCCTGCTGCACACCGAGGGCGCGAAGAGCGGCCAGCCGCGCGTCAACCCGCTGGTGTACCTGCCCGACGGCGAGCGCTACGTGATCATCGCGTCCAAGGGCGGCTCGCCCGAAGACCCGCAGTGGTACCGCAACCTCCTCGCGGATCCGAACGCCGAGATCGAGGTCGACACGCGCCGGATCCCGGTCCGAGCCACCATGATCACCGGCCCCGAGCGCGACGAGCTCTACGCCCGCCAGGTGCAGCGGCGTCCCGCCTTCGCCGAGTACGAGAAGCGGACGACGCGCACGATCCCGGTCATCGCGCTCGAGCCGATCGGCGAGGTTCGGGACGGAGGAGGCGCCCCGGGTGGCCCACGCTCGCGAATCGAACGCCCGGGACACCGGTAGGGCAGGTCAGTCGTTCTGCGCTCTGGGCCGTGTACCGACCGCGAGCGCCACCTGCGTCAGGTCCGAGCGCATCGCGTCGACCGACGACCGGAGCGTGTCGATCCGGCCATCCAGCCGGGTCTCCATCCGATCGATCCTGCCGTCGAGCGCGTCGAATCGGCCCTTGCCGAGCCACGCCAGGAGCGCACCGACGACGGCGATCTCCGCCGCGTTGATCGATGCTCCGAGGAGGTCCATCGCTCTCGCATCCTCTCCGGTGGAGGCCCGTTGCCGGAACCCATCGAGGCTAGCACGGGGCACCGACAGCCCGTACGCAGGCGTAGAGGTGCTCGTACGTCGCCATCGCCCCGGATCGTCGCCGGTCAGGATCAGGGACGGGTCGGTGGGGAGGCCGCGTTCGACGCCTTGCGATGAGCAAGCCTGCTGACGCTGCTGGTGGCCCGGGTCGTCGGGCCGTGACTCGACGATGGCCGTGAAGTAACGGTCCGGTTGACCGCGTAACCGGGTAGAAGGAGTCGGCAGAGCAGGCCGAGATCGAGCCACTGATAGGGCGTGCCCTTCAGACAGCCGTAGTGGAGGTTGAAAGCGTCGATGTAGACGTTCGTGCTCAAACCGAAGCATCTCTACATCGCACCTCTGACAGAGGAGTCCTTCCCTGCAAGCTGTGGAGCGCTTGCCCCAGGGTGCGAGTTCGACGTCCGTGAACACCATCACGCGGGGGCGAGTCGACCCGGCCGATCCTCCACCACCGAGCGATACTTCTCTCGGCATCGGCGGCTCCGTGAGGGTTTAGTCGCCATCGTGACACCGCGGTATCATGATGCAACGCACACCGAGCCGATCTAGGAGCAGGAGATGGAACGAAAGGCGATGACCGTGAGGATCCCGTCCGATCAGGCTGCTGAGCTGGCGGCGGTAGCCGAGGTCGACGGCGTGCCGGTCTCCGAGGCGATCCGCCAGGCGATCAGCGAGCACATCCAGACGCGGCGCCGGGACGCGGCCTTCCGCGCAAGGCTCAAGGCCTCCCTCGAACGCAACCGCAAGATCCTGGAGAAGCTCGCCCTTTGAGCGAGGTTCACTACCTCGACCTCGCCGACTACCTGCTGATCGCGGAGGCAGTGCTCGAGACCCCAGCCGAGGAGCTCGCCCTCGCGATCCGGGTCGATCTGGCCGAGTCGGCCCTCGCCGCGCCGGCGGCCCAGTTCGGAGGCGTCGAGTTCTATCCGGACTTCGCGAACAAGGTGGCCGTGCTCTGCCGCCGACTGATCAAGAACCATGCCTTGCCCGATGGCAACAAGCGGGTCGGTTTCCTGTGTGCGGTCGAGTTCGCAGAGCGGAACGGCTACCGGTGGACACCTCCACCCGACGACGACCCTGAGGGAGCCGAGAGCGTGCGCGTGATCGAGGGAGTGGCAGCCGGAGAGCT
>DATEDE010000236.1:0-10734 GCA_035286545.1 Actinomycetota bacterium
GTTCGACGCGCGGTTCCCCGAGCTGTCGGCGGGCGGCGCGCTCGCGTTCGGCGCCTTGTGCGCGTTCCTGTTCTTCGGCTCCGTGTTCCTGCACGAGGGCGCGCACGCGGTCACGGCGCGGCTGGCCGGGATCGAGGTCCAAGGCATCACCCTCGTGTTCTTCGGCGGGTTCACGGCGGCCCGCTCCGAATCCAGGGGGCCGTGGCCCGCGTTCTGGATCGCCGGGCTCGGCCCGGCGACGAGCCTGGCGCTCGGCGGGACGTTCTTCCTCCTCGCGAACGTCGCAGAGCGCACCCCGATCACCGAAGCGTTCGCGATCGTGGCGGCGGTGAACCTGTTCATGGCCGCGTTCAACGTGCTCCCGGGACTGCCGCTGGACGGCGGGCGGATGCTGCAGTCCGTCGTGTGGGGCATCACCCGCGATCAGGCCAAGGGCACGCGGGTGGCCGCCCGCGGAGGGATGATGGTCGGCGCGCTGGTGATCGCGGCGGCGGTCCGCGAGGTCGTCCAGCAGGACCTGTTCGGCGCGGTCTGGTTGGGGCTCATCGGGATGTTCATCTTCCAGGGGGCGCGCGCGTCCGAACAGCGCATCGGATTGGGCTCCCGCCTTGCCGCGGGGACCGTCGCCGACGCGATGGACCCGCCCCCCGCGGCGGTCCCCGCCGGCCTCAGCCTGTCCGAGACGCTCGACCGGTTCCTGCGCGGACACGAGGGCGAGGCCTTCCCGGTCGTGGAGAACGGGCGCGTGATCGGGATGATCTCGTTCGGCTCGGCGCGCGAGCTCGGAGGGCGCGACCCGCTGGCACCGGCACGCGACGCGCTGATCCCGCTCGAGCAGGTCCTGGTCGCCCGACCGGAGGAGCGGTTGGACGAGGTCACGGACCGGCTCGGGGCCGAGGGTACCGCGCTCGTGCTGCACGACGGCGTGCTGGTGGGCGCCATCACCGGCACCGGCGTCTATCGGTGGGCCGCGCGTTCGCGCTGACCGGCTGGCATGTCGGCGCACGGGGGTAGCATCGCAACCCATGGCCCCCTTCGAACCCGACGCGCAGCAGCGCGTCGTCCTGGATCACGCGGCCGGGCCGATGCTCGTCACGGGGGGGTTCGGCACGGGCAAGACCGCCGTGCTGCGCGAGCGGTTCGCCCGGCTGATCGAGGGCGGAGCCGATCCGGAGCGCGTGGCGCTCGTCGTGCGCTCGCGCCGGGCTCGGGACGAGGCTCGCGTCTACCTGCTCGAGCGCCTGGGGATCGCGCTCCCCGAGCTCACGGTGGTCACGATCCACGGCCTCGCGTACCACGTCGTGGGTCAACGGTTCAGGGCCCTCGGCTACTCGGCCCCGCCCAAGGTGCTCTCGGCGAACGAGCAGTTCGCGCGCGTCCGCGAGCTCCTCGCCGGCGAGGACCCCGAGATGTGGCCCGCCTACGGAACGCTGCTCCCCCTGCGGGGGTTCGCGGACGAGGTGCGCCAGCTCCTGATCCGAGCCCAGGAGGCACTCGTCACGCCCCAGGACATCGAACGCCGCGCTGCTGCGGCCGGGTTGGGCGGATGGGGCGAGCTCGCCGCGTTCCTTCGTCACTACCTGTCTGTGCTCGACGCGGCGGGCGAGGTGGACTTCGCCGGCCTGGTCGAGCAGGCGGCCGTTGCCGCGGGCTCGGGCGAGCCGGCGTTCGACCACATCCTCGTCGACGACTACCAGGACGCCACCGCCGGCGCCGAGCGCCTGCTCGCCGAGATCCGACCGACGAGCCTGGTCGTTGGCGGCGATCTCGCGGCGCACGTCTTCTCGTTCCAGGGGACCACCGACGAGCCTCTCCGGCGCTTCACCGAGCGCAACCGGGGGGCCGCGAGCGTCGAGCTCGATACCGGTCACCGGCCCCCACCCGCCGTCGTCGAGGCCTGGCACGCCGAGCACGTCTCGGAGCAGCACGCGGCGGTCGCACGCGAGCTCCGCAGGATCCAAGTCGAGGAAGACGTCCCGTGGAGCGAGCTCGCGGTCGTCTCGCGACGCCAGGGGCCGCACATGGCGGGCCTGCTGCGATCCCTCGACGACGCCAACGTCCCCCGCACCACCTCCGAGTCCGGCCCCCCCGCCAGCCTCCCGGCCACGCGGCCGTTCGTGCTCGCCCTGAGATGGCTCATCGCCTCCGACGACGTGCGCGACGAGCTCATCGAGCCGCTGCTGACCTCGGAGCTGGGACGCCTGTCACCCGCGACCGCCCGGACGCTGCTTCGACTCGTTCGCGCTCACGGGCACCGGCCGGGGAAGGCCCTGGCCCAACACCATCTCCTGCCCGAGGACGAGGGTGAGGGTCTCGGCCGGCTCCTAGACACGCTCGAGCAGGCGTCCGCATCTCGCGCGTCGGCGCTCGACGCGTTCGAGGTGCTCTGGCACGGGCTCCCGTACTCCGCGGAGCTCGTCGAGCGAGCCACGACCGATCACCACGCACGCGTCGACCTAGATGCGGTCGTCCAACTGTCCGAAATGCTCTCCGGCGATGCGGACGCGTCGGTCGAGGCGTTCCTGTCGGAGCTCGGCTCGGCTGAGGGAGGGCCCGAGCTCGCGGCCGGCATCGGCGACGAGCTCGACGCCGTCCACGTACTGACCGCGCACGCGGCGGCCGGCCGCGGGTTCGACTCCGTGATCGTCCTGGATGTGCTCGAAGGCGACTTCCCCAGCCTGTCGCGTCCCGAGCCGATGTTCGACCTCGGCGCGTTGGACGCCACTCCATCGCGGGCAGAGGTCAACCGGGCCCGACTGGCCGAGGAGCGGCGCCTGTTCACCATGGTCCTGCGCAGAGCGAGGCGTCGGGTCGTGCTCACCGCCACCGACCCGCACGGTGACGCGGGCATCATGCTCACGTCCCGGTTCGTGGAGGAGCTCGGGGTCGAGTGGGTCCCGGCCCCGCAACTGCCTTTCCCCGAACCCGTCTCCGTCCGCGAGGCGAGCGCGCTCTGGCGCAGGACGCTCGCCGACCCCGGGGCACCGCAGACGGAGCGGCTCGCGTCCTTGCAGGGGGTCCTCGCGCTCGGGCAGGACCCGCGACGGTGGTGGTTCCAGCGCGACTGGACGGACCTGGGCGCCGGGGAGCGCGAGCAGATGCACCTGTCGTACTCCCGCCTTTCTACGCTCGAGAACTGCGACCTCCAGTACGTGCTCTCGAGCGAGCTCGGGCTCGACCCGGGGGGCGGATTCCAGGCGTGGGTCGGCAAGCTCGTGCACTCCATCATCGAGGACTGCGAGAACGGCGAGATCGAGCGCACGCCCGACGCTTTCCGGCGTGTCCTGGACGAGCGCTGGGAACCGGCCCGCTTCCCCTCCTACGCGATCTCGGAGGCCGAAAGGGCCAACGCCAAGGACGTGATCATCCCCAACTGGTTCGAGCGGTACGAGCACCCACCGGCGACCGCGACCGAGCAGGTCTTCTCGTTCGCCTTCGACGGCGCGACGATCCGAGGCAAGATCGACCGGATCGGCCCCGGACCCGACGGCAGGACCCGGATCACCGACTACAAGAGCGGCCGGTCCGACAGCGCTCCCAAGCCGAGCGAGAGCCTGCAGCTCGGCATCTACTACCTCGCGGTGAGCGAGTGCAATGACCTAGCCGAGCACCGGCCAGTGGCGGCTGTCGAGCTCGCGTACCTCGGCGGGCGCAAGGGCAAGCCCGCCCTCGACGTCAGGGAGTGGTCGGTCTCCGAGGAGAACGAGGAGGACTACAAGGCACGGATGCGCGAGCGGATGTCGGGCTTGGTCGATCGGATCCGTGACCTCGATCGGGAACGGGCCTACGTGGCCAGCACCAAGGCCAGCTGCTTCTTCTGCGGGTTCCAGACCCTGTGCACGCGGTACCCGCAGGGCGGTCTCGTCTTCCCCATCGCATCGCCGGCGGCGGATGTGCCTGCGTGACCGCAACCTACCCGGAGCCGATCGTCGAGTTCCTGCGCGGCGAGCCGACCGAGGAGCAGTGGCGCGCGATCTCGATGCCGCTCGAGCCCTACGTGCTGATCGCCGGGGCGGGCTCGGGGAAGACCTCGGTGATGGCGGCGCGCGTGATCTACCTCGCGATGGTCGCGGCCGGCCGGTGGCCCGCGGAGCACGAAGGCGTCTGGCCGGGCAACGTCCTCTGCCTCACCTTCACGAACAAGGCGACCGAGAACCTGATCGTCCGGGTCCGCCACGCGCTCCGGACCCTGGACCTGCCCGAGGGCGAGGAGCCCGAGATCGCCAACTACCACGGGTTCGCTGCGCAGTTGCTCCAGCGCCACGGCATGCTCCTCGGCGTGGAACCGGGGGTGCGCGTCCTCACGCAGGCGCAGAAGGCCGAGGTCGCGGCCCGGGTGCTCGACCGGATGACGTTCTCGACCCTGGAGACGAAGTGGCAGCCCGCGATCGTCGGTTACATCCTCAGCCTGGACGAGCAGCTGTCGAACCACCTCGTTCAGCCGGAGGAGGTGATCGAGCACGTCGAGGGCAAGCTCGACGTGCTCGCGAAGGCGAGGTCGGAGGAGGTGCTGCCCGCCGCCCAACAACGGATCGAGATAGCCAAGGCGGTCCGCGTGTACCGGCAGATCAAACAGGAGCTAGGCGTGATCGACTTCGGCGACCAGATCGGCGAGGCCGTCCGTGTGGCGACCGGACACCCGGAGATCGGGCAGGCGTACAGGAGCCGGTTCGGCGCCGTGCTGCTGGACGAGTACCAGGACACCAACCACGCCCAGGCGGTCCTGATGCGGGCCGTGTTCGGCGGCGGCCACCCGGTGACCGCGGTCGGCGACCCCGATCAGAACATCTACGCGTGGCGGGGCGCCAGCCTGTGGAACCTACTGCGCTTCCCCGAGGAGTTCCCGCGGGCCGACGGCGATCCCGGCCGGCGACTCCCCCTCTACACCAACTTCCGATCCGGCGCGTCGATCCTGCGCGCCGCCGATCGCGTCATCGCGGACCTGCCGGCGAACCAGCGCCCCGACCCCGAGAAGCTGCTGCGGCCGTGGGAGCCCAACGGACCCGGCCATGTCGAGGTGACCGGCTACGAGCACGAGATCGCCGAGGCCGAGGGTGTCGCGGATCGGATCATCGCGCTGCACGAGAACGGAGTGGCCTGGAAGGACTGCGCGGTCCTGTGCCGCACACACCGCCTGTTCGAGCCCCTGCAGCTCGCGTTCGCGGACCGACAGGTTCCGGCCGAGTTCGTGAGCCTCGCGGGCCTGATCCATCTGCCCGAGGTCGTCGAGGTCCTCGCGTACGCCCGCGCCGCGTGCGAGCCGCGGGACGGCGTCGCTCTCGCCCGGATCCTGACCGGCCCTCGGTATCGGATGGGGCTCCGTGATCTCGCGACGGTCGCCGCCTGGTCACGTAGCAGCGGCTACGCCCTGCTCGATGAGCTCCGGGAGCTGCAGCTCGACGGCGACGAGGACCTGCTCGAGGACCACCCCTTCCTGATGGCCGAGGCGCTGGAGCATCTCGAGGAGATCGAGGACCTTTCCGACGACGGGCGCGCCCGCCTGGCCGAGTTCGGCGAGGAGCTCGCAGATATGCGCGTCGCCGCGCGCCGGCCCGTCGGCGGATTCCTGGCCGAGGTCATCCGCCGCTCGGGCCTGCTCGACGAGCTCGACGCGGCGGTCGATCTCGAGCTCGCGGCGGCCAAGCGCCGGAACCTGGCCGCGTTCCTCGAGCAGGTCAACGCCTTCCAGCCGGTCGACGGCGAACTGGCGCTCGGTTCGTTCCTGACCTACGTCGATTCGATCGAGGACGACCGCGAGTGGACCCCGGTCCAGCCGAGCTCAGATGATTCCGTCAAGGTCATGACGGTGCACGCCGCCAAGGGCCTGGAGTTCGAGGCGGTCTTCGTCCCCGGGCTCGCTCGCGGGCTCTTCCCGGACGCGCGCGTCCAGCAGAACCCGGCACGCAAGGGCAGCTCGCTCGACGTCGAGCTCCGTCGCGACCGTGACCTCCTTCCGCGCTTCCAGGACAACATGCGAGCCTTCACCGACGCCCTTCGCGAGCAGGAGGTCGCGGAGGAACGCCGCACGGCGTACGTCGCGCTCACCCGCGCCAAGCAGCACCTGTTCGCCTCGTCCGCGCACTGGTATGGCGAGACGCTGAGGGCCAAGGGCGTCGGGACCTTCTTCGTCGAGCTGAAGCGGTGGGCGGAGCAGGAGGGCCATCAGGTCTCGTTCAACGGTGGCGAGGGCGAGACTAACCCGCTCGAGGGTTTCCGCCAGGGGTTCGTCCGACCCTGGCCCGGGCCGGCGCGCCCCGACGATACGGACGCGCTGTTCCCGCAGGGATGGCGCCGGGCAGCCGCGGAGGCGCTGGAGGAGGGATCCATCGAGCGGGCTGCCCCCGAGCTCCTCCCCGAAGAGGGGGAGACCGTGCTGACCAGGGGTGCTCAACTCCGTACGCTGGCCGAGCACCTGCTCGAACGGGAGACGGCGATGGGGTTCGAACCGGCACGTCCCACCTCGGTCTCGGTGGGCGGGCTGATCGACTACGGGCGGTGCCCCAAGCTGCACTACTGGTCGGCGGTGCGACCCCTCCCCCGGTTCGCGGGTCCGCGCGCCAGGATCGGCAGTGAGGTCCACCGCTGGATCGAGATGCAGTCCAGGGGTCAGGCCACCCTGCTCGAGGTCGACGACGAACCCGACCTCACGCTCGAGGAGCTCGCCGGCACGCACGGCACGATCGAGAACCTGCGGTCCGCGTTCCTGCAGAGCCGGTTCGGGCACGCCGTGCCCCTGTACGCCGAGCGCCCGTTCATCCTTCCGGTCGAAGGCATCACGATCAAGGGCCGCATCGACGCCATCTACGGCCTGCCCGAGAGCCCCTGGGAGATCGTCGACTACAAGACGGGCCGTCCACCTGCCGCGGACGATTTGCTCGCCCGAACCCAGCTCGACGTCTACGCGCTCGCGTGCATCGAGGTGTGGCACAAGCGTCCCGAGGATCTGCGGCTCACGTACCTGTACCTCGCGACCGGCGAGGAGCGCTCGCACGACGTCGACGACGTCGCCTCGATCCGCGAGCGCGTCGGGGCGTGGCTGCGCGGGATCGGCGAGGGCGCGTTCGAGCCGACGCCCGGGCCACAGTGCCGGTGGTGCGACTTCCGCCCCTTCTGCGACGCGGGTCGCGCGTGGCTCGAGCGCGAGGGCAAGGCGTAGCTACGAGGACGTCAGCCGGTCGACCCGCTCCTCGAACGCCCCGAACTGCTGCGCGGGATCCCAGCCACCCTCTACGCGTTCGGCGACGAAGCGAACGACCAGCCCGAGCGACTCGGCCCGCGTGAGCAGCGCGGCGCGGAACCACTCACCCGAGCCCGGCTCCAGCAGAGACGCCCCGTGGGCGCCGGGGCGACGCAGCGACGTGTCATCGACGACGACAGGCGTCGGGCGAAGCAGCGCATCGAGTCCCTGCACCGGCTCGCCCGCCGGCTCGACGGACGCTCGGCCGCCGGCCCAGGTCGCTACGGCGACCGGCGTTTCCGGATCGTCGTGGCGGTAGAGCTCGGCTCGCATGGGATAGCGCTAGTCGGACGCCGGGCGCTCGAGCCGCCGGAGCATCGAAGCGACGTGCTTCAGCATCGCAACCGATACGCCTGGCTCGTGCTCGATCAGCTCGCGGAACGCCGGGCGCGAGAGCGCCAGCATCCGCATCGGGGTCTCGGCCACGACCGTCGCCGTGCGGGGCCCACCGTCGAGGAGCGAGATCTCCCCGAAGAACTCTCCGGGCCGCAGACGGTTGACCACACGCCCGTCGGGCGCGAGCACCTTGGCCTCGCCCTCGAGGATCACGTGGAAGGTGTCGCCGATGTCCCCGTACTTCACGACGCGGGCGCCCTCCATGAACCGCTGCTCCTCCATGCGGTCCCCGAGCCGCTTCAGGTAGCGCGGAGCAAGGTCCGCGAACAGCGGCACCTGCGCGAGGACATCTCTAGCCCGAACGGCCACGTCGGCTCCCTGGTCGTGATCGGGCAGCCTACCGCGGCCCGCCGATGGCTGTCTAAGTCGTGTCGGTGCCTCGCGCTATGGTGCCGGTCATGGGGGTCGCGTTCGGGCCGATGGCCGACGGCGTGACCCGTCGGTTCCCCCACGGCGAGGTCATCACACGCCAGGGCGAGGACGAGCGATGCCTATCCCTGGTGACCGAGGGCGCCGTCCGGATCTCGTCGGTGACGACGGGCGGCCGTGAGGTGGTCGTAGGGCTGCTGGGCCCCGGCGACCTGTTCGGGGAATCGGCACTCCTGGGCCACCCGTCGCCCGTGCAGGCACGTGCGATAGGCCGGACCGAGGTGGTCGCGCTCCACGTCTCCTGCATCCGCGCGATCGTGGAGCGTCAGCCCGCGACGGCCGAGCAGCTGCTCCGACTCGTAGCCGGGCGGCTGCATCGGACCCGGACGGCGCTGGAGGAGGCGCTCGCCTGCGACGTCTCTGGGCGTGTCGCCGGCCGCCTGCGCGACCTCGTAGCCGACCACGGCGTCCCCGAAGCCGGAGGCGTCCGCCTCGGCGTCCCGGTCACGCAGGACGAGCTAGCGAGGATGGTGGGCGTCTCGCGAGAGACGGTGAACCGCACCGTCGGAGCGCTCGCCGCCCGCGGGCTCGTTCGCTCGTCGCCGCGCAGCATCGTGATCACCGACCCCGAAGCGCTCGCGGCCGAGCCCCGCCCATCGGCGTGAAGGTCAACTGGCCGATGTCCGATCAGGTCGACTCCTGCAGCACCGCCAGGCTGCAGGGACCGCAGAACTTGGCTCGGCCGCGGACCGGACGTCCGCACCGCGCACACGTCCTGGGCTCCAGACGGGACCAGCGCACGGCGCCGTCCACCGTCCGCTTCTCGGCCCGGCCCTCGGCCTCAAGCTTCAGCAGGTGCGCGAGCACCGAGCGCGCCGCCAGCTCGAGCACATCGGTGGGATACCCGACGTAGATCTCGGCGACCATCTCCTCCGGCGTGCGCCGTCCCTTGCCGAGCGCATCGATCACCTGTCGTTCGCGCATCTCGCGGTGGTCGAGGTACTCGTCCAGCTTCTCCATCGCGCGCAGCACGACCGGACCGTGGCCGGGGTAGATCGTTCGTGGACGGAGCTCACGCATCCGGTGGAGCGAGCGCACGTACGTCACCAGGTCGCCCTCCGGCGGGTCGATCACACTGGTCCCGCGACCCAGCACCGCGTCGCCGGTGAAGAGCGCCGCGTCGTCGTCGGCGAAGAACGCCACGTGGTCGCTTGAGTGACCGGGCGTAGCCAGGACCGAGAGCGACGCGGAGCCCGAGCGCACTACCTCGCCGTCGCGGAGTTGCCGCATCCCGGCGGCCGGTCGCGCGGCGCGCACCGTCGCGCCGGTCAACTCGGCCAGACGCGCCGCTCCGGGTGCGTGATCGGGGTGATCGTGGGTGAGGAGGACCTCGCCCACCCGTCCGGCCGTCCGCTCGATCTCGCGCAGGTGGCCCTCGTGCTCGGGACCGGGGTCGATCACCATCGCCGGCCCATCGCCCACCACCCAGGTGTTCGTGCCCTCCAGCTCGAAGACGCCGGGGTTGGGGGCGAGGACGCGGACTATGCGCATCACGTCAGTCCTGCCAGAACGTCGAGCGCGGCAGGCGCTCGAGCTCGTCGTCGTAGGGCTCCCGGGTATCGATCCGGAGCGCGAACAGGTCGTCCACCGATCCGCACGTCGCGAGCGCCTCGATGGTGACGAAGGTCGGCCAGAACAGGAGACGGCGCTGCTCGCGCCAGTGCTCGAGCAGCCGTCTGGGCGAGACCCACCATGCGGCCGCGGTCTCCGAGCCGTCCGGCACCGGCTCCAGACCGGCCGGCGCGCGGACCGCGAAGTAGCGAGCGTCGAACCGCACCGGGACCTCGGGAGGAGCCACCCAGTGCGCGATGTTCTCGAGCTGCTTGGTGCTGGGCGGCGCCGCGTCCACGGCCGAGAGCGCATCTCCCGGCCCCAGTCCGCCCGCGGTGAGCACGAGCGAGACCTCCTCGACCAGCTCACGGACGGCACACGCCCGCCGCGACTCCTCGGCCGTCCCGAACCAGCGTAAGGCGTGCTGCTCGTCCTCGAGATCGGTGGAGCCGCCCGGGAACGCGACGTAGCCCGGCAGGAACCGGCTGGAAGCGCCACGCTCGAGCACGAGCACCTCGAGCCCCTCGGGTCCATCGCGCCCAACGACGGCCGAGGCCGCCGGGCGGATCTGCTCGTCCATGTCGGGCATCCTCGCACGCACCCCGCGGACCGACACCCGCCAACTAGGCTTGCCGTCGTGAGCGAGGAGGTTGCCGCGCGCGTGCGGGCCGCGATCGCCGACCACGGGCCGATCGGGTTCGAGGAGTACATGGAGATCGCGCTCTACGGTCCCGGGGGCTTCTTCGAGCGCCCACCCATCGGCGCCCGCGGCCACTTCGTCACAGCCCCGCACGTACACCCCTTCGTGTTCGCGCACTGCGTGCGGACCGCACTGCTCGAGACCTGGCACGCGCTCGGCGAGCCCGACCCGTTCCGCGTGGTCGAGCTCGGCGCCGGGGACGGGACACTCGCCGAGGCGCTGCTCGACGCGTTCGCAGAGCTGCCCGCGCCGCGGGTGGACTACGTCGGCGTGGAGATCAGCGCAGGCGCACGTGACGCACTCCTCGGTCGCGGCCTGAAGGCGGTTGGGCAGGTGGAGGACCTGGAGCCGTTCGGGGGCGTCATCCTCGCGAATGAGCTCCTGGACAACCTGCCGTTCGTACCGGTACGTGGGCGTGACA
>DATEDE010000237.1:0-4646 GCA_035286545.1 Actinomycetota bacterium
GCTTCGAGATCCAGCTTCAGACGCGGATCGGTGTGAATACCGGCGAGGTCGTCGTTGGCGACGCGGCCGCGGGGCAGGCGCTCGTGGTCGGCGATGCGGTGAACGTCGCGGCGCGCCTCGAGCAGGCCGCCGAGGCGGGCGAGATCCTCCTCGGGCCGGCCACGTACGCGTTGGTGCGTGACTTCGTGGAGGCCGAGCCGACGCGGCCGCTCGAGCTGAAGGGCAAGGCGGACACGATCGTCGCCCACCGGCTCCTATCCGTGGGGCCGGGGCCCGAAGCGCCCGGGGCACGGCCGGACCCACCGCTCGTCGGTCGCGAGCGCGAGCTCCAGGTGCTGCGCTCGGCGTTCGAGCTCGCGGAGGGCGAGCGCACCTGCGCGATGGTCACGATCCTCGGCCAGGCGGGCGTCGGGAAGTCGCGGCTGGCGCGGGAGTTCGCGCCGACGACGGAGCCCAACGCCCTGGTGCTGCGCGCCCGGTGCCTGCCGTACGGCGACGGCATCACGTTCTGGCCCGTCGCCGACCTGGTGAAACAGGTCGGCGGGGTCGGCGACGACGACAACCGCGCGGTGGCGCGCTCGAAGATCGAGGCCGCGCTTTCCGGATGCTCGGACGGTGCTCTCGTCGCCGAGCGAGTCGCGGGCGTGACCGGATTCGGGAGCGCGGCCGCAGGGCTGCAGGAGACCTTCTGGGCGATCAGGCGGTTCCTCGAGTGGGCCGGTCGGGACCGTCCGCTGGTCGTGGTCCTGGACGACCTGCAGTGGGCCGAGCCCACCTTCCTGGACCTAGTCGAGTACCTCGCGGGATGGAGTCGCGAGGTGGCCATGATGCTGGTGTGCATCGCGCGCCCCGATCTGATGGATGTCCGTCCAGCGTGGGGGAGCGGCGTCGCGAACGCATCCGTCCTGCCGCTCGATCCCCTCGATGAGCGTGAGAGCCAGCTTCTCGTGTCCGAGCTGCTCGGCGGAGCGCGGCTGGAGCAGCGGGCGTTCGCGCGGATCGCGGAGTCCGCCGGCGGCAACCCCCTGTTCCTGGAGGAGATGCTCCGCATGCTCGAGGACGACGACCTCCTGCGACAGAAGGAGGGGCGTTGGGTGGCCAGCGAGGATCTGGGCGACGTCCGGGTCCCCGAGTCGATCCAGGCGCTCCTGTCCGCTCGCCTGGACCGGCTGACGCAGGAGGAGCGACTGGTGATCCGCTCGGCCTCGGTGGTGGGCAAGGTCTTCTGGTGGGGGGCGGTGCAGGAGCTCGCGCCCGAGTCGATCCGCGCCCACGTGGGGAGCGCGCTCCAGACGCTTGTGCGCAAGGACCTCATCCGCCCCGAGCACTCGACCTTCGCGGGCGAGGACGCCTTCCGCTTCGACCACATCCTTATCCAGGAGGCCGCGTACCGCGGCACCCCGAAGGAGGTCCGCGCGGACCTGCACGAGGCGTTCGCGATCTGGGCGGAGGGTGTGGCCGGCGATCGCTCGACCGAGCTCGAGGAGGTGATCGGCTACCACCTCGAGCAGGCTCATCGCTACCGGACCGAGCTCGCGCCCGCCGGCGAGCGCGAGTGGGCCCTCGCCGTTCGAGCCGGGCTCCGCCTTTCGGCCGCCGGAACGCGAGCCTTCGAGCGCCGAGACGTCCCGGCCGCGTGTGACCTGCTCGGTCGCGCCGCGGCCCTGCTCCCACCCGAGCACCCCGAGCGGCCTCGCCTGCTGCTGGCGCTCGGCGAGGTCCTGGCGGAGGGCGGCGATCTCGGGCCCGCCGAGGCGGCCCTGGACGAAGCCGAGGCGCTGGCCGAGGCCGCCGACGATCCCGCGGTCGCGGCCAACGCCGGGATCCTGCGGCTGTTCCTGCTGGAGTCCACCGACCCGCAGCGCCTTTCCGACGGGTCGGTCTCACAGGCCGAAAGGCTGATCGCGACGCTCGACTCGCTGGGGGACGACCTCGGCCTGGCGCGCGCCTGGCGGTTGATGGGCGACCTCTACTGGAACCACGCGCGTTACGGCGCCGCCGATGACGCGCTCGCCCGAGCGATCGAACATGCGAGGCGGGCGGGCGCCGTGCGCGAGGAGGCCGATGCCCTGGGGCGGTACGCGGGTTCGGGAACGTACGGCCCGGCGCCCGTCGAAGAGGTCGAGCGGCGATGCGACGAGCTCATGGCGAGTACCACAGGTTCGGGCTACGAGGCGCCCGCGCTCCGGGCGCTGGCGTGGGTCCGAGCGATGCAAGGCCGGTTCGAGGAGGCGCGCGATCTAGTTCGGCGGGTGCGCGCGATATTCGACGACCTGGGCCTGCGTCTTCGGTCGACGTTCGTCTCGGAGACCGCCGGCGCGATCGAGATGCTCGCGGGCGATGCTGCCGCGGCCGAGCGCGAGTGGCGCTCGGGCTTCGACGCCGCCGTCGAGATGGGGGAGCAGGGGTTCCAGTCCACGGTCGCGGCGCTGCTCGCGCACGCGCTCGTCGAGCAGGGACGTCTGGAGGAGGCGGAGGAGATGGTCTCCCTCAGCGAGCGCGCCGGGGCCGAGGACGACGTGAGCACGCAGGTGCTCGGGCGCGGCGCCCGAGCGCGCATCCTGGCCGCCCGAGGCAGCGCCGAGGAGGCCGAGTCACTCGCCCGCGACGCCGTCGAGCGCTCGGAGGCGACGGACGACCTGAACATGCGCGCCGACACACTCGTCGACCTCGGCGAGGTCCTGCGCACGGCCGGCGATCGTGCCGGCGCCGAGGCCGCTCTTGCCTCCGCGCTCGAGCTCTACGAGACCAAGGGGAACGCGAGCGCTGCCGAAGCCGCTCGTCGCCGGCTCGCTGCGCCCCGCGCCTGACCGTTGAGCGCTACCGGGAGCGAGCCACGGCCTCGATCAGGTCGGCGGCCTCCGTCTTGCCGTCGGCCGCGCGGATGGACTCGCCGATCGACGCCATCCGTGACCGTAGGTCCGTGTCGGTAAGGAGCCGGTCGACGGCGCCACGCAGGTCGTCGTCCGCGAACGCGTAGGTCGGCAGCCGCACGCCGTAGCCGAGCTCGTGCACCCGCTGCGCGTTGTCGTACTGGTCCCAGAACAGCGGGAGCACCACCATCGGCTTGCCGAAGTGGAACGCCTCGGTCGTCGTGTTGTTACCGCCGTGCGTGATGACCAGGTCGCACTTGGGGATGATCGAGGTCTGCGGCAGTCGGCCCTCGCCCCACATGTTGTCGGGCAGGTCCAACTCGTCCGCGCGCGGTCCCTTCGACACGATGAACCGGTTCGGCGAGTCCGCGAGCACCGAGACCAACCGCTTCATCAGGTCGACGTCTGCGGAGCCGAGCGAGCCGAGCGACAGGTACACGAGCGCACCGGGGCCGTCCCGCAGCGACTCCGGCACCTCCCAGGGCTCCTCGGTCTCGCGAACGCTGGACTCGAGCCGGTGCCAGGTGGGGGCCACCGGCTTCGACCGCGGGTAGTCGGCAACGTCCGGGTACACCGAGAGGTTGAGGTGCTCGGACTCGTGGATGAACTCGAGGTCCGGGAGCGGAGGCGCGCCGGCGTCCACCACGAACGCGTTGTACCGCTCCCAGGTCTCGCGGTGCGTGCGCTCGTACTCGAGGCGGAACCCCTCCCAGTCGGAGCGATCGTCGATCGGATAGCCGCTGAAGACCGGAGGTAGCTCCGGGTCCTTCAGCTCGAGCGGGTTGCACGACATGATCCTCACCCACGGCGCCCCGTGCGTGAGCAGCGCGGGGAACGCGTTCACGTTGTCCTCGACGACCACGTCGGGGTCCGCGCGGTCCAGGATCGCCTCGAGCTGCGGCTGGCAGTAGGTGGCCCCGTCGATCAGCGAGGCCCACACCGGCTCGATGAACGTCGCGAGCTGCTCGATCGTCGGCTTGCGGAACTCGGGCGCCGTCTCGGTGATGAAGTCGGTCCAGAACTGGCCCGCGTCCTGCTCGGCGTCGCCCTCGGGCAGCGGCGCCAGGTCCACGAGATCCTCCTCGAAGCCGAGGGGCTCGAGCCGCCCCTTCCACGAGGCCTCCGCCGCGAACACCACCCGGTGGCCCCGCTGCTCGAGGATCTTGCCGATCCCGATGCAGTTGTTCGTCGGCCCGTAGGCGCTCTCGGGCATGAACACGATCGTCAGGTGCTCACCCGTCATCTCTCGTTCCCCCCGTGCGCAACCTCGCCGGACCTCGCTGCCTGGCGGCACGGCCGTGGAGCCTATACGCTGCCGCGAACGCAAGCTCAGGAGCAGGAGGGGGACGGGTCATGAAGCGTGTCTGGATGCGACTGTTGGCGGTTCTCGCGGCGCTGTCGATCGTGGCGGCGGCGTGCGCCGACGAGGGCGAGGGTGGAGGGACGACCGGCGGCGGGGCGACGGGTGAGACCGGCGCCGTGACGACCGGTACGACCGGTGGGGCCGAGCTCGGAGGCACGCTCGTGATCTCGAACTGGGATCTCTACACGCCGGAGAACCTGATCCCCGAGTTCGAGGCGGCGACCGGCGTCGACGTCGAGCTCGCGCTCCACACCACGAACGAGGACATCATGGGCAAGATCGCGGCCCAGGGCGGAGGCGGGTTCGACATCGTCTTCGTCTCGGGTCCGTTCGCCGAGGACCTGCACGAGCAGGGGGTAGCGGCCGAGATCGACCACTCGAAGATCCCGAACCTTGCGAACCTGTACCCG
>DATEDE010000238.1:0-9570 GCA_035286545.1 Actinomycetota bacterium
TGCGTGGCGTTTCCTCGACCCATGATCCGCCTGGCCGCCAACGCCTCGGTGACCACGCGGCGCGACAGGATCTTACGTCCGACGACCTCGCCGTTCACGACCTTCACCCGCTGGGTCTCCAGCATCAGGCCGTCGACGCCCCGGCGGACGATGCGCACCTCGCCGGGATCGAGCCGACCCGAGTGAACGGTGAAGGTCGTGTACGGGACCGGCACGCGCACCTCGCGCTCGACGAATCGGACCCGGTCGTAGCGAACAACGGTCCCGGGCCGCAGTGGGGACCTGGGTGATGGAAGGACGCGGTCGTTCCGATCGGGCGCGATCCCCATGGCCGAGAGGAGCTCGCGAACGGTGGCCGCGCTTGTCACGACGTCGTGGTCCTTCCCCTTCACCACGACGGTGGCCGTCACCGCACGCGTCGGCCCGATCGGGTCGTCCGCGGAGAACAAGTCTTCGACGTCCCTCGTCGCGTGTATCAGCTGCGGCGCGGTCGCCCCTTCCATCACCCAGACCCCCACCTCGGCGGGTCCCTGCGGGCTCGTCTCGGTGGACCATCCGCGGTCCACCAGGACCGTCATCCCGTCCGTGAGCGAGGTCGAGGTCGGAGGGGTCACCAGGTCGCCGTACCCAAGAACGATCCCTTCGGTGCTCAGCAGCTCGCCGACGCTAGCGGTCATCGTCCGGACGGCCTTGGGGTGCGCCTCGTCGACGACGAGCGTGATGGTCTTCTGGACCGCCACGTACCCGGCGCCCGCCGCGAGGACAGCCCCCACGAGCACCGCGTTCCCCATCGCCCTGCGTGCCCGCAATCGGCGGACCCGCGTGGGTCGAACCCGCATACCTTCCTCCGTTGTCGGAAGAAGGCCTCGGGGGGAAGCGGCAGGGGCCGGACCGAAGCCTCCGAAACTCGGGCGGGCACCGTATCAAACCCTCAACCCTCACTGCAAACTTGAAACCGGACGGACGCCGGAGGCTATCGGAGCCTCGGGAAGGCCCTGCGGGCGTTCGTGGTCGTGGCCCCGAGGACCTTTTCCACATCCTCGCGGCGCGCGTTCGCGATCGCCTCGACGACGTCGAGCACGTTCCCGGGGACGTTGTCGCGGCCCCGGAGCCTCTGGGGCGGCAGGAACGGGCTATCGGTCTCGACCAGGAGGCGGTCGAGCGGCGCCGAGGCGGCCGCCTCGCGCAGGTATGCGTTCTTCGGGTACGTCACGTTCCCCGCGAACGACAGGTACCAGCCGCGCTCGGCGGCTTCGGCCGCCGCCCCGACGTCACCGCTGAAGCAGTGCAGCACGACGCGTTCGGCCGAACCCTCATCGAGCACTCGAAGGACCTCCGGCCACGCGTCCCGGACGTGAACGACAAGGGGCAGATCTGCCTCGCGCGCCCAACCGACGTGGACCCGGAGAACCCTCTCCTGGTCCTCACGCGGCGACCGCATCCGGTAGAGATCCAACCCGCACTCGCCGACGCCTACCACGAGCGGGTTCGCAAGGAGCTCCTCGATCTCGGCGCCGGCCCGGTCGTCGAACTCGCTCGCGTCGTGCGGGTGCATCCCGGCCGTGGCGAACACCCCGGCGAAGGACTCGGCGAGCTCGACCGACCGACGGCTGCTCTGCGGGTCGATCCCGACGCAAACGAGCGTGTCGACACCGGCCGTGCGCGCCTGCCCGACGGCTGTCGCGGGGTCCTCATCGAGCAGGAAGAGGTGGCAGTGGGTATCGACCGCTCCGGTCTGCACCGGCGGTTCAGGGTTCGGCTGGTCCATGAGGGCGACACGATACGGATCCTCGACCTGGAGTCAAAACGGCGTTCCGCTCGCAGCACGGCGTGGCTCGGACGCCGACGGCCGCCGTCGACGCGTAGTCGAAGGATCGGGTCGCACGTGAAACACGCTCGCACGAACCCTAGGTCAGGACTCGAGGCGCGGGAACAGTCCCTCGCCTTTGGCGGTCACCGTCCCGGGTCCCAGGATCCCCCATCGTGCGGAGTCGGGCAGACGCTGAGCCTCGAGCGGCTGGTCGATGCCGAGCTGGGACCACAGACGTGAGGCCGCGGTCGGCATGATCGGGAAGATCAGCACGCCGAGGATCCGCAGCGTCTCGGCCGACGCGTACAACACGCCCGCGAGCTCGTCGGCGCGCGCGGGGTCCTTCGCGAGCTTCCACGGCTCCTTCTCGACGAGGTAGCCGTTCGCGCGGTCGACGATGTCCCAGACGGCGGCGAGCGCCTCGTGCAGGCGCACGGCAGCCATGTGCCCCTCGTAGCGGCGAACCGCGCCGGCCACCACGTCCGGCAGGTCGGCCTCGGCACCCTCGAGCGCGGGTTCGGGGACCGAGCCCCCGAACGAGGAACCGAGCATGGCGAGCACCCGGCTGGCGAGGTTCCCGAGCCCGTTGGCCAGGTCCGCGTTGTGGCGGTCGACCATCGACTCCCACGAGAAGTTGCCGTCCTCGCCGAACCGGATCTCGCGCATGAAGTAGTAGCGGTACGAGTCCACCCCGAAGTGGTCCACGAGCTCGAAGGGGTGGATGCCGGTCGCGTTCGTCTTCGACATCTTCTGGCCGCCCACGGTGAGGAACCCGTGCGCCCACACCTGCGTGGGCGGCTCGACCCCGGCGGCCAGAAGCATGGCCGGCCAGTAGATAGCGTGGAACCGCAGGATGTCCTTGCCGATCATGTGGATGTTCGCGGGCCACAGACGTGCGAACCGCTCCGGATCCGAGCCGTAGCCCGCCGCCGTGATGTAGTTGGCGAGCGCGTCGAACCACACGTAGCAGACGTGCCCCGGATCCCACGGAAGCGGGATCCCCCACTGGAACGACGTCCGGCTGATCGAGAAGTCCTGGAGCCCCCCCCGGATCAGCGAGAGAACCTCGTTGCGGCGCGTCTCGGGCTCGACGGCGCTCGGCGTCCGCTCGTAGTGCTCTAGCAGGCGGTCCGCGTAGGCCGACAGGCGGAAGAAGTAGTTCTCCTCACGCAGGAGCTCGACCGGGCGGTCGTGGATCGGGCACCTGCCGTCCACGAGGTCTCCCTCGACGTAGTAGGCCTCGCAGGCCACGCAGTACAGCCCCTCGTAGGACCCGAGGTAGATGTCGTCGCGGCCGTTCTCGTGCACAGCCGTGAGCAGCTGCTGGACGGCGGCCTCGTGCCGCGGCTCGGTCGTTCGGATGTAGTCGTCGTAGGCGATGTCGAGGCGGGCCCAGACCTCGCGCCACCTGGGCTCCATCTGGTCCACCCAGGCCTGCGCGCTCATGCCGGCCGCCTCGGCGGCGCGCTGGAGCTTCAGACCATGCTCGTCGGTCCCGGTGAGGTGGAAGACCTCCTCACCGCGGAGCCGGTGGTACCGCGCGACGAAGTCCACCGCCACCGCGTCGTACGCGTGACCGATGTGCGGCACGTCGTTGGGGTAGTAGATAGGCGACGTGATGAAGAAGGTGTCCCGGCCCACCGGGCCATCCTACGGGAGCGCATCGACGGCCCGGCCCGCCGGCCGGGCGGCACCCGTCACCGACTCACCGCCGCACACTCAACGGGGGCGGATCAGCGCGTCGTAGATCGCGTTCGCGGAGCCGCCTCGCTCCTTGGCCACCGCGGCCGCCGCCTCGCGCTTGCGCACCCCGGCGGCGACGCGCGCCCGCGCCTCGTCGACGAGCGCGTCCAGGTCCGCCTCCTGCGGTAGAGCGCCCTCCATCACCACCACGACCTCGCCCCGCGGCTCGGAGTCGGCCAGGACCGCGATCACCTCGGCCACGCGTCCGCGGACGACCTCCTCATGCAGCTTCGTCAGCTCGCGGCAGACGGCTATCCGCCGGTCCCCGAGCTCGACCAGGACGTCTCGGAGCAGCGTGGCCAGCCGCAGCGGCGACTCGAACAGCACGACGGTCCGCGGGTCGTGGGCCATCGCGCGTAGGCGCGCGCGCCGCTCCCCAGCCCTGCGCGGCAGGAAGGCCTCGAACACGAAACGCTCGAAGGGCAGTCCCGAGACCACCAGCGCCGCCGTCACAGCCGAAGGCCCCGGGACGACCCTGACGTCGATGCCCTCATCGGCGCACGCGTGCACCAGCCGGTAGCCGGGATCTGAGACACCGGGCATCCCGGCGTCTGACACCAGGGCGATCTGGGCCCCCTCGCGGAGCTGCTCGAGCAGCTCGCGGGTCCGCACCCGTTCGTTGCCCTCGAACAGGGAGCGCATCTTCTTCTTGATGCCGAGGTGGGCGAGCAGGCGGCCGGTCCGCCGCGTGTCCTCGGCCGCCACGAGGTCCACCGACCGCAGCGTCGAGATCGCGCGTTCGCTGATGTCCTCGAGGTTGCCGATCGGCGTCCCCACGACGTACAGGCGACCGGCCATCACCACGATGCTCCCACGCCGCGGCGCGCACGGGAACCTCCGAACGACGTACCCCACCGGCGCCGGCGACGATACGCTGGATCCCGTGGCCGGCTCGGGGCACAGGGACTACTCGGGAACGCCGCTCGCGACCAAACTCGGGATCCGCGAGGGTTCGTGCGTGCGCGTGGTGGGAGCGCCGCCGGGGTTCTCGCTCGGCGCGTTGCCAACCGGCGTCGAGCTAGTCCCGAGGGCGCGCCCCGCGCTCGACGTGGCGATCGTGTTCGTGAAGCGCGAGGCGGAGCTGCGCCGCCGGTTCCCCGGCCTGGCGGGCAGGCTCGACCCCGCCGGCCGGCTGTGGGTGGCGTGGCCGAAGAAGGCCTCGGGGGTCCGGACCGACCTCACCTTCGACCGGGTCCAGGGCCTCGGGCTGCAGGCGGGGCTCGTCGATAACAAGTCGGCCTCGATCACCGATGTCTTCCAGGGGCTGCAGTTCGTCTTCCGTGTGAGGGATCGCCCGAGCCGCGGACCGTGACCTCCATCCCGAGCGCGGGACCGGGCCGTACCATCGGTCGATGCCCGTGCTGGCCAAGCTCAACCGACCCATCGTGGCGATCCTGGCCGTCGGCCTGATCGCCGGGGTCCTGCGGTTCACGAACCTGGACTACCCGCAGCGACGGATGTTCGACGAGTACTACTACCCGAAGTCGGCGTGCATCTTCCTCGGCTACTCGAACGAGCGCTGCGACATCAACAGCGCGCAAGAGCGCCTTTGGCGCGAACGTGTGAACGACACGGGCGCGTGGGTGCACCCGCCGCTCGGCAAGTGGGCGATCGCACTCGGCGAGCTCGCGGCGGGAACCGGGTCCTTCGGGTGGCGCTTCTCATCGGCGATCGCGGGCACCGCGACCGTGATGCTGCTGGCGGTAATCGTGCAGCTGCTCTTCGCGAGCCCGATCTGGACGTTCACGGGCGGTCTGCTGCTCGCGACCGAGAGCCTGAACTTCGTGCAGTCGCGCGTCGCGATGCTCGACATCTTCGTCACGTTCTGGATCGTCCTGAGCTTCGTGTTCCTGCTCTTAGATCGGCGATGGATCGAACGCCGGATGCCCGAGCCACCGCCGGACCCCTCGCCCGACGCCCTCGAGCAGGACCCGCCCGTGGCGCGACGGCGTGTCCCGGCGCCGCTGTGGCGGCCGTGGCGGTTCGCGAGCGGGGTCGCGCTGGGGGTGGGGTTCGCGACCAAGTGGTCGGCGCTGACGGCGATCGTGACGGTGATCGCGCTGTCGTTCGCGTGGGAAGTGGTGCGGCGCAAACATTTCGGGGTTCGCCGCCCCTTCTGGGATACGTTCGCGTCCGAGGGGTTCGGGCTGGTGCTCGCGATGCTCGTGGTGCCGGCTCTCGTGTACGTCGTCTCGTACACGGGGTGGTTCCTGCACTTCGGGTTCGACCTGGGCGAGTGGGCCGGGCTGCAGAGCTCGATCGCCGACTACCACGCCAAGCTGCAGACGGTCGACGTGGATGGGGAACCGATCCACCCGTACCTGTCGGATGCGCGGTGGTGGCTGCTGCTGCGGCGGCCGATCTACTACTACGTCGACTACTCTCAGGGCGCGATCCGGCAGGTGATCTACGCGATCGGGAACCCCGCGATCTTCTGGGGGAGCCTCGTCGCGATCCCCTACGCCGCGTTCCGCTGGTGGCGGGTGCGCGACTGGCGAGCCGGCTTCGTGGTCGTCGCGATCGCGGGCCTGTACCTCCCGTGGTTCTTCGTGGACCGGCCGCAGTTCCTGTTCTACGCGACGCCGCTGACGCCGTTCCTGGTCCTTGCTTGCGTCTACGCGATCCGCGACCTGTCCGACATGCACGTGGCCGGGTCGCGCTCACGTCCCTACCTGCCGGTCGCGGTGGGCTTCGTCGTGGTCTCGGTGCTCGCCTTCGCCTGGTTCTGGCCGGTGCTGACCGGCGCCCCCCTCACCGAGGCCGGGTGGAAGCTTCGGTACTGGTTCACCAGCTGGGCCTGAAGACCACGGCTCGACCCAGGGCAACGGCATCCGCGAGCAGGTCGGATAGCATCGCGCGCCATGGCGCGCACCCAGGACGTCTCGATCGTGATGCGCGACGGCGTGCGCATCGCGGTCACCCTGCACCTGCCCGACGGTGACGGCCCCTGGCCCGCGCTCGTGGAGGCCCTGCCCTACCGCAAGGACGACCTCACCGCCGGCTACCGGGACGAGTACCAGCGCCTTGCCGACGGGTTCGGCTACCTCGTGTGCCGCGTCGACATCCGCGGGACCGGCTCCTCGGAGGGGACGCCGGTCGGTGAATACACGCAGGCCGAGCTCGAGGACATCGCCGAGGTGATCGGATGGCTCGCCGCGCAACCGTGGTCCAACGGCAACGTCGGGATGTATGGGACGTCGTGGTCCGGGTTCAACTCGCTGCAGGTCGCGATGCTCCGTCCGCCCGCGCTGAAGGCGATCTGCTCGATCTTCGCCTCGGACGATCGATACGCCGACGACGTCCACTTCTTCGGCGGCGTCAAGAAGCAGCTCGACCTGGTGGACTGGCCGATCTACATGGAGGCCGAGAACGCCCTGCCGCCCGTGCCGCGCGTGTACGGCGAAGGCTGGCGCGAGCAGTGGGAGCAGCGGGTGACGGGGTACGTGCCGTGGCTGTTCGACTGGCTCGAGCACCAGACCTACGACGACTTCTGGAAGCACGGATCGCTACTCCAGGACTACGGCGCGATCGAGGCCGCGACGATGCTGGTCACCGGGTGGGCCGACGGCTACAAGAACATCGCGCTCCGCGGCATGGCCGAGCTGCGCTGCCCGCGCCGGCTGCTCGCCGGACCTTGGGCACATGCCGACGTCGAGACCTCGCGACCTGGTCCGAACCTCGACCTCGTGCCCGAGATGGTCCGGTGGTGGGACAGGTGGCTGAAGGGGATCGACAACGGCGTCGACCGGGAGCCGCCGATCACGGTGTTCATGCGCCGGCCGACGCCGCCGGCCGCGGACCTGGCGACGTACCGGGGCGAGTGGCGGTTCGAGCCCGGGTGGCCCCTCGAGCGCTCGCGCAACCTGCAGCTCGCCCTTGCCGACGCGAGCGCGAACCGCCCGGGCGCCGGGCCCGACGACCTGGAGGTGCGAGGCGACGTCGGCTGGACGGCCTGGATCAACTGCGCGGGCGCGATGCCCTGGGGCCAGCCGCAGGATCAGCGGCCCGACGAGGCGTTCTCGCTCGTGTACGACTGGGAGCCGCTCGCGGACGAGCTCGAGATCCTCGGGCACCCGCGGGTGCGCGCGACGGTACGCTCGTCGGCGCCCGTGGCTTTCCTGTCGGCCAAGCTCTGCGACGTGCATCCCGACGGAACATCACAGCTCGTGACGCGCGGCATCTTGAACCTCACCCACCGCGCGTCGCGCGAGGAGCCGTCGGCGCTGGTTCCGGGCGCGACCTACGAGGTCGAGGTCGAGCTGGAGGTCACCGCCTGGGTGTTCGAGCCCGGACACCGGGTCCGCCTGGACCTCGCCGGCACGGACTGGCCTACTTGCTTCCCCCCACCGGGTCCGGTGACGCTCACGGTGGACCGCGAAGGCTCGACGCTCGCGCTGCCGGCCCTACAGGGGCCCTCACCGGTCACGGAGACGCCCTCGCTCCCCGCGCCGCGCAAGCCTCAGGCCGGCAACGAGTCGGCACGCGGCGACGAGCTCGAGGAGCTCGTCTGGACGATCGAGCACGACGTGGCGGGCAAGCGGACCCGAGCCGTGGTCCGCTACGGGGGCACCAGCCAGGCCGACGAGGTCTCGCCCGCGATCGAGCGGTGGTACGGCGGCGAGGTCGGCGTCTCGCTCGAGGACCACGCGCACGCCTGGGTCGACGGGAAGACGAGCTACACGCTCACCTTCCCCGAGGCGACCGTGTCCGCGGAGGTGCGAGGGCGGATCGACAGCGACGCCGAGGCGTACAACCTGCGCCTGGAGATCGACACCGCCGAGGACGGCCGACCGCGGTCCTCGCGCAGGTTCCAGCGCCGGATCCCGCGCAACCTGCAGTGACGCGCGGCCCTTAGGAGGCAGCCGCCGCCAGGCTCTCCGCCGTCAGTGGCGTGATCACGACCGGGTCGGTCGCGAACAGATCGTGAGTCGACATCCGGATCGACACGTCCTGGCGTCCGGCGGCGAACACGATCTCGTCGCGCTCGGCTACGGCGGGATCCACGTACATCGGCGCGAGGAGCATCATCGACATCGGCGGGAGCGCCCCGAGCTCGTAGTCGGGGAACTGCCGCTGGAGCTCGCGCTCGGTCGCCAGTCGCGCATCCGGGTCACCGACGGCCTCGATCGCCAGCGTCAGGTCGAGCCTGCGCGACGCCGGGATCACCATCAGCGCCGGCCCGTAGTTCGCGATGACGACGACCGTCTTGGCCACCAGATCCTCGGGCAGGTGCATCGCGTGCGCCTCGCCCGCCGCCGTCGGCGCCTTCGCGTGCGGGATCACCGTGAAGGTGACCCCTCGCCCCTGGAGGTAGTCCATCACGTGCGCCATGTGCGTCCCTCCCGTCGTGCTGTGGCGAGTCTAGACCCGGATACCCGCGGAGGGGAGGTGCCGAAAGACCTAGAAGCATGCCCGGTGGTCACGCGGGCGGTGGATCCACGCTCATCCGCAGTGCCACCGAGCACCGCACGCCTCGGCTCGGCGGACCGATCCGGTGGAACGGCCGCCCGTCGCGACGCCCCGCGAGACCGGGACCCCGCATCAGGGTCACCCCGCCGGGTCCCGCTTGCCATCCCTCGATGACGGGACCCTCGCGTGTGGCGGTGACCTCGAACCGCGCCGAGCCCACCACGGTCACGACCGCGATCAACCGTCGGTACCACCTTCCGTCGAGGTGGGCTGTGATCCCGGTCTGGCCGGGCCTCGTCACGCCGACGCCCGCTTCGTTCGGTCGCCAGGTGGCGAGCCCACGGATGTCCGCGCCGTCGCGACGTACCCGCTGGGTCACCGCGTCGCGCAGCTCGGCTAGGCGCGGGAAGGCGTCCATCGGGTCGGCGACGTCGAAGCCCGAGATCTGCATCCGCACGCGCCCGAAAGAACCCTCCATCGGCCGCAGCGGCCCGGAGCGGAGCTCGCGCCAGAGGGCTCGGCGCAGCGCGGGCTCGATCACGTCGTCCAGGTGCGCGAACCCCTGGGCCTCGGTCCGCCGGAGCGCCGGCCCGAACGACCGTCGCCGG
>DATEDE010000239.1:0-2133 GCA_035286545.1 Actinomycetota bacterium
GAGAAGAAGGTGGCCCCCTGCTTCGACTTCCTCACCGAGGGCGACCTGCTGACCGAGGCCGGGATCCCCTGGGCCTACTACGCGGCCACGCAGTACGAGAACGGCTACATCTGGTCGGCCTACTCCGCCGTCAGACACATCCGCGAGGACCCCGAGACCTGGCAGCGCCACATCTTCCCCGTCGACGACTTCGTCGAGCAGGCCCGCGCCGGACTGCTCCCGCCGGTCACGTGGGTGACGCCGCGCTTCGAACTATCCGACCACCCCGAGTACAGCATGTGCCACGGTGAGAACTGGACCACGAAGGTCGTTAACGCGGTGATGGAAGGCCCGCAGTGGGAGGACGCGGCGATCTTCCTGACGTGGGACGACTACGGAGGCTTCTACGACCACGTCCCGCCGCCGCAGGTGGACGACTTCGGCTTCGGGATCCGCGTGCCCCTCCTGGTGATCAGCCCCTACGCGAAGCAGGGGTTCGTTACGAACGAGCTGGGCGAGTTCTCGAGCGTCCTGCGGTTCGTCGAGGACAACTGGGGCCTGACGCAACTAACCGATCGGGACCGCGACGCCACCCCGCTGATCTCGGCGTTCGACTTCACGCAGGATCCGCGACCGCCCGAGCCGCTCCCGCTCCGTACCGACTGCCCGCCCGAGAAGTTCCCCGAGCCTGGACGCTATGGGGAGACCTAGTCGAACGGACTGCCGATCGTCCGCAGGTAGGGCCACGAACCTCGGAAGTGCGCGAGGCTCGTCCCGTACGGACACTCATCGCGCAGCGGCAGGATCAGCTTCTTGAACCGGGGGTTGTCGAATCCGAGCGCGCCTGACAGCGGATCGGCGTTGGCGTCGCGCTCGGTCATGGGTTCAAGGCCGAACAGCCGCTCGATGAACGCGAGCACAGAGGAGAACTCGTAGACGGTGTGGTCGACGGCGCCGCCACCAGGGTTGTCGCCCCGGATCGTGTATGGGGAGATGATCAGCGCCGGGGTACGCGGACCGAGGCCCATCACGTCGAACCGCGGGGGCACCACCGGATCGTAGAAGCCGCCGAAGTCGTCCCACACGACGACGATCACCGTTGAGCGCCAGTACTCGCTCTGCATGATCGTGTTGACCTGGTGCACGGTCCAGTTCTCGCCGGCGCACGTGCTCTTGCCCTCACCCGGGTGCTCGTTGTAGGACTCGGGCGGGATGACCCAGGAGACCTGAGGCATGTCGCCGCTCCGCACGTCCTGCACGAACATCTCGGGCGGCTGCACCTTCTGCCACATCGGGCCGTACCGCACATGCTCGATCATCTGCAGGACGTTCATCCAGGCGTTCTCGTTCGCGTAGTACTTCCACGAGATGCCCTCCTCTTCGAGCTGATCGGGCAACACCTCGATGTCGAAGCACAACCGGATCCGTCCCCAGAAGTCGCCCAGGTCGTACGTGTTGGCGCCGTTCTCGGTGATCCGTCGCTCGAGCTCGATTATCCCCTCCTCGTACTTGCGCACGTCGGCGGGGCGGAACCGGGTCGCGTACTCGGAGTCGTCGTCGCAGTAAGAGCCCGGGGATTCGGCGTTCCCCTTGTTGTCCACGATGAAGTTGGACTGGGCCGCGACCGCATACAGGTGCTCCGGCAAGGTCGGGCCGTACATCGATGTGAAGAAGCGGTCGGCGAGAACGAATCGGTCCGCGTAGGCCCAGTAGTTCGGAACGCCGCCCCGGCCCAGGTAGCTGTAGCCGGTCAAGTCGGCGCCGTAGAGATCCGTCTTCTCCGACGAGGACGGGATCACGCCATTCATGCGGTTGAAACCGTTCATCTTGCCATCGTTGATCGCGACCAGCCCGCACCGGAAGCAGTGCGTCAGGTCGTGCGGGTAGACGTCGGGTCCCTCGGTCAGTTGCACGACCGGGCCGTCGTCACAGCCGCCCTCATCACAGCGGATCGTGCCCCCCTCCGTTGCGCCTTCGGCGCCTGGGTACGTCGCGAAGTAGTTGTTGAACGTCCGGTTCTCCTTGACGATGAACACCACGTGCTCGATGGGGGTCTGCCCCGGCACGATCTCCGATCCCGAACCGGTCGTGCCCGTGCCGCCGGTCGCCCCCGACCCGGTGGTTCCGCCGGAGGCGCCCGTCGAGGCTCCCGAG
>DATEDE010000240.1:0-6377 GCA_035286545.1 Actinomycetota bacterium
GACCTCGACCTGGCACTCGCTCTGCGCGATCGGGCGATCCTGGAGCTCATGTACGGGTCCGGGCTACGGGTCTCCGAGGTGGCGGGACTCACCCTGGCCCGCGTGGACCTGGAGCGCGAGCGGGTCCTGGTGTTCGGCAAGGGTTCGAAGGAGCGCGAGGTGCCGATGTCGGATTTCGTGCGCGAGGCGCTAGCGGTCTACCTCGATCGGGGGCGTCCGGCGATGGTCCCCCCGGACGGATCGGACGCCCTCTTCTGGAACCGGCGTCATCGGCCGATAGGCCCACGCGACATCCGGCGCCTTGTGGGACGATACGGTGGCTCCACGCTTGCTGGCCGGCGGGTGACGCCGCACACGCTGCGTCACTCGTTCGCCACGCACCTTCTCGAAGGAGGAGCCGACATCAGGGCCGTCCAGGAGCTGCTCGGCCACGCTAGCGTGGCGACCACCCAGCGGTACACACACGTGTCCCGCTCGCGCCTGTTCGAGGCGTACGAGCGCAGTCATCCGAGGGCCTGATGCCGCGAGCGACGAAGACCGAGCCCGCAGGAAAGCCCAGGCCCAAGGCCAAGCCGGGATCCAAGACCGTGTCCAAGACCAAGGTCGCGGGTGCCGCCGCGGTGACGGTCGAGCCGCAGCCCGTCGACGAGGCCGCGCTCGAGCTCTCGCGCCTGTGGGAGGCGTTCAAGGCGGAGGGGAGCTCGGACGCCGCCCGCGAGCGCCTGATCCTGCACTACGCGCCTCTCGTGAAGTACGTCGCCAGTCGTGTCGCCACGGGTCTGCCGGCGAGCGTCGAGCAGGCCGACCTCGTCTCCTACGGGATGTTCGGGCTGATCGACGCACTCGGGAAGTTCGAGCCGGCGCGCGGCAACAAGTTCGAGACCTACGCTATCCCCCGGATCAAGGGCGCGATCATCGACGAGCTCCGGGCGATGGACTGGGTCCCGCGTTCGGTCCGGTTCAAGGCGCGCGAGATCGAGAAGTCCTACGCCGACCTCGAGTCACAGCTGAAGCGCGCGCCGAGCGAGCACGAGATCGCCGATCGGCTGGGGATGTCGCTTCGCGAGCTGCACGATGTCATCAACCAGATCTCGTTCGTGCAGGTGTTGCAGCTGGACGAGATCCTCACCATCGGCGGTGACCGGGGCGAGAAGGTCTCCCTGATGGACACACTCGCAGACCGCACCGTGGACCCGACGACCGGCCTCGAGGGGCAGGAGACGCGGGGGCTGCTCTCCGCGGCGATCAACTCGTTGTCCGAGCGCGAGAAGATAGTCGTGACGCTGTACTACTTCGAGGGACTCACGCTCGCCGAGATCGGCGACATCCTGGGGGTTACCGAGTCGCGCATCTGCCAGATCCACACGAAGGCGGTCGGGCAGCTCCGGCTCCAGCTGATCGAGACGGAGTGACACGATCGAGCTCCGTGTGAGACTCGTCACATCGCGTAAACGTCTCCGCGGCTAACGTCGCCCCCGTCCCGATACGGAGGTGACGAACGTGGTGCTTCGCGCGCTCGTCCTCCCCCTGATCCTGCTCCTCGCCGGTCCAGCCGAACCCGGTGGCGCGACGCGCCCCGGCGAGCGATCCGCCCTGAGTCCCGCGACGGCGTCGGGGACATGGTCGTGGCCGGTGCACGGCCCGCTGCTCCGCGGGTACGACCCGCCCGAGACGCCGTACGGCGCGGGGCATCGGGGCATCGACATCGCGGTGCCGGTAGGCACCACCGTGCGCGCGCCTGAGGGCGCCGTCGTCGCCTTCGCCGGGAAGGTCGGCGGACAGCTGTTCGTGACGCTAGAGCACGGCGGAGACCTGGCGAGTACCTACTCCTGGGTGGGATCGGCGCTCGTGCGCAAGGGCGACGTGGTGGCGCGCGGACAGCCGATCGCCACCAGCGGGCTCGGGCACCCCGGCTCGCTCGTGCCGCACCTGCACCTCGGGGTGAAGCTGGGTGATGCCTACGTCGACCCGCTGCTTTACCTCGGTCCCGCGGGGGTGGAGGACCTGATCCGACTAGCGCCGCTCGCGGTCGCCGGGGTCGCCGGAGCGGCCGCCTGAGTACGATGTGCGCCCCCGGCACCCGGAGGGCCACCTGTCCGCCAAGACGATCCACCTGTCGACGCGCACCGCGCTCGCGGTCGCCCTGACGGTTCTCGGGCTCGGATCGACCGTGGGCTTGGCGAACGCCCAGGAGGGCCAGCCCTCGAGCTGGCCGCAGTACCAGGGCGGTCCTGGACACGCGGGTTCGCTCGAGGACGGCCCCCAGCCGCCCTTCCGCGAGCGGTGGAGGCGTCCCGCGCCGGCCGGGGAGTCCCTGTCGCCCGCGATCCTGGTCGACGGCCTGGCCGTGACCGTCGGGAGCGAGGCCGTCTACGGCGTGGACCTAGGCACCGGCACGGTCCTTTGGGAGCTCCCCCGGGCCGGTGGCCCGCTGTCGACCCCGGCGGCGGGGAGCGTGGGCGGTTCGACCGTGGTGCTGTATCTGGAGGGGCCACAGGATGAGGCCGAACCGTCGCCGAGCGCCTCGGCGACCACGTCCGTGTCGACATCCGGCTCACCGTCGCCCGGCGGGGGGGCGGGCGGGCTCGGTGAGGGAGGAGAAGCCCTCTCGTCCCTGGTCGCGGTGTCGCTGGAGAACCGCACCGAGCTGTGGCGGATTCCGCTGGAGGGAGTTGCGCGCAGCGGCGTCACGATCGACGGAACGATCGCGTACGTCGGCGATCAGGACGGACACGTCGTGGCGGTAGCGCTTTCCGATGGCTCCGTCATTTGGAGCGCCGAGGTCCCCGGCCGCGTGGACGTGCCGGTCGCCGTCTCCGGCGATACGGCTTACGTGGTGGCCCGCGACGCCGACCCCCCCAGCGTGGCCATCGTCGCGCTCGATACGTCCACGCAGCTCGACGAGGGGACGGATAGGGAGAGGTGGAAGGTCTTCCCGCAGGCAACGTCGACCGTCGGCTCGGCGCTCGCGGCGGGGGAGGGGTTCGTCCTGGTGGGCTCCGCCGATCGTCTCCTTCGTTCCATCGCCGCCGAGGACGGCACCGAGCGGTGGGCGTCGCTCGTCCTGTCGTTCTTCTCGCCCGCCACCGCTCCGGCCTTCGCGGGAGATGCCGTCTACGGCGTAGACCTCTCCGGCGGGCTGTACCGCTTCGACGCCGCCGAAGGACATCGGGAGTGGAGCCATCAGCTGAACGAGGTCGTCTTCCGGAGCGCGCCCGTCGTCTCCGGACCCACGGTCTTGCTAGGCCTCAGCGACGGGCGCCTGGTCGCGATCGACGCCGCATCGGGACACCTCGTGTGGGGGTCCGAGGCGACGCCCGGCCTCGTCGGGACGATCGCGCTCGGCCCGGACATCGTGGTTGCCGTCAAGGGAGGCAAGGATGCCGGGCTGATCGCGTTCGAGCCTGATCCGCAGGGTACGCTGGTCGACCTGCCCTCCCCGACCGAACTAGACGCCGGCACGACGCTCTCTCGATACGCGGTCGCAGCCGCTGTCGTCGTGGTCGGCGCGCTGGTACCGGGGATGTTGCTCCGGCGACGATTCGGTCCCGCCGACCTGTCGGGCGACATCGACGGCGAGGACTTGGGTGAGACCGAGGACGAAGACTCGGCCGAGACCGACGAGGAGGGGCCGTGAGCGGCAAGAAGGCTCGTCGGCGCGGCCCTGCGCCCGCTCGCTCCGCGCCGAGTAGGGCCGAGCCGGCGCCGGGGCCGCGCCGACCGTTCGGCAGCGCGTTGTTCGGCTCGGCGAGCTCCGTGATGCCGCCGATCGGACGGTCGCTCGGCCGCGGGCTGCTGACCGTGGCCAGCTCCCCGGTGCTGGTCGTGATCGCCGTGGTGGCGGTTCCGCTTTCTTGGATGACACTTCTCGCGATAGGGTTCGAGGGCTCACCGTCGAGGTTGGTGGACGTCCTCGCCCTGCCGCCGATCTCCACCTACTTCGACCTCGGCACCGGGGCAAGCGTCGTGGGCATCGGTCCGGCGTTCCTCATCTTCACGGGTGTCGCGATCGCGATCCGCAGCGTGATCTACGCCGTGCTGACCGGGCTGATCGTCGAGGTGCTGGAGGACGGCCGCGTGAGCACGTACGGCCTGCTGCGGGGTCTGAGCGTGATCCCGACCGTGATCGTGGTCCAGATCCTGTCGTTCTCGCTGATCGTGGCAGGTAACCTGGTGTTCCCGGTCCTTGGCCCCGGTATCGGCTTCCTCGCCTTCGTCGCGGCGCTGGTGGGCGGCCTGTTCTTCTTGGGCTTCGCGCCGACGGCGGCGATCCGTCAGGGCCGCGGGATAGCGGAGTCGGTCCGGCGTTCCGGCCGCGCCGCCATGCTCCCTGGTTCCCGGCACCTGATCTTCTGTGCCCTGTACTTCTTCATAGCCCTGCCGGTCATGGTCGGGCTGGCTCCCGGTGGCGGAGACATCACCGCCAACCCCGCGCTCGTCACTTGGATCTTCGCCCTGGCCGTGAACGTGCTGCACCTGGGCTTCATGGCGGCGCTTTCCTACCGCTGGATCGTCGCCGAGCCCTCGGTGCCCGAGGCGCCGGTGAAGCGTCGCCAGCCCGCTCGAGAGCCATCGGCACGCGCCCGCGGCCGCCGCTAGATCCCCTCGGAGGCGCCGTACATCGCCGCTGCTAGACTGCCCGTTCGCCGGCGCGCGAGCGCCGAGCACACACGTCCGGGGACCGTGCCCGGGGTCCCGGCTCGCCGGGCCGAGCGCGGGTCGAAGCGGGCGGAGGGAAAACCGGAAGGAGGAAGCACCGTGCCTGTCGTCACCAGGCGGGAGCTCCTCGAGGCAGGGGTCCACTTCGGGCACCAGACCAGGCGCTGGAACCCGAAGATGGGCCGGTTCCTGTACGGGGAACGCTCCGGCATCTACATCATCGACCTCGAGAAGACCCTCACCGGGCTCGAGGAGGCCTACGCCTTCGCCCGGGACCTCGGCCGCCGCGGCGGCGTGATCCTGTTCGTCGGGACCAAGAAGCAGGCCCAGGACATCATCACCGAACACGCCGAGCGCGTCGGGATGCCATACGTCACCACCCGGTGGCTCGGCGGCATGCTCACGAACTTCCAGACGGTCTCGCGCCGGCTCCTTCGTCTGCGCGAGCTCCGCGAGATGGAGCGCACCGGCGCCTTCGACTACCTGCCGAAGAAGGAGGCGATCCGCCTCCGGCACGAGAAGGAGAAGCTCGAGCGCAACCTGGGCGGCATGCAGAGCCTCGAGCGTCTTCCCGACGCCATCTTCGTGATCGATACGAAGAAGGAGCACATCGCGGTGAACGAGGCGCGCAAGCTGGGGATGCCGGTCATCGCGATCGTTGACACGAACTGCGATCCGGACGAGGTCGACTTCGTCATCCCCGGCAACGACGACGCGATCCGCTCGGTCTCGCTCGTTACGCGGCTGATAGCCGACGCCCTCGTGGAGGGCAAGCAGGAGGGGCGCGAGTCGATCGTCACCCGCGCCACCGGCCCGGAGATCGAGCCCGAGCCCGACCCGGTCGTCGACGAGCCCGCCTCCGCTGGGGAGGGCGGGGTGGCCGGCGAAGACGTCGTGAAGGAAGAGGGCTGAGCATCGGATGACCGATATCTCTGCTGAGCTGGTCAAGGAGCTTCGGGATCTGTCCGGGGCCGGGATGATGGACTGCAAGCGCGCCCTCCAGGAAACGGCTGGGGACGTGGACAAGGCGTTCGAGCTGCTGCGGCAGAAGGGCATCGCGTCGGCGGCCAGGCGCGCCGGCCGGGCCGCCAACCAGGGACTGATCGAGTCCTACATCCACTTCAACAACACCGTCGGCACGCTCGTCGAGGTGAACTGCGAGACGGACTTCGTGGCCAACACCGACGAGTTCAAACAGCTCGCCAAGGACCTCGCGCTGCACATAGCGAGCCCGGCCGCGCCGCGGTTCGTCGCCCGCGACGACATCCCGGCCGGGGAGCTCGAGTCCGAGCGACACATCTTCGAGGTGCAGGCCAAGGAGATGGGCAAGCCGGATAGCGTGGTCCCCAACATCGTCGAGGGCAAGATGAAGGCCTTCTACGAGGAGACCGTCCTGTTGGACCAGCCGTTCGTGAAAGACGACTCCAAGACGATCCAGCTGCTGCTCGACGAGGTCGGGGCCAGGGTGGGTGAGAAGGTGGCCGTCCGGCGCTTCACCAGGTACAAGCTCGGCGAGGAGAGCGAGTAGGGTACGGGCATGTCGGAGGGCGACCACACGCAGGTCGGCGAGGCGCGACCCCTGTACCACCGGGTCCTGCTGAAGCTCTCGGGGGACGCGTTCGCCCCCCACGACACCGGGTATGGGATCTCCACCGAGTCGACGGGGTTGCTGGCCAGCGAGCTCGCCGACGTGGTCGACCTGGGCGTGCAGTGCGCCG
>DATEDE010000241.1:0-6566 GCA_035286545.1 Actinomycetota bacterium
GAGGTCTTCGCCCGCGCCTCGATCGGCATCGCGAGCGCCGATCACGAGCGCACCGCCGGCCCCGAGGGCGCCGAGGAGCTGCTTCGCAACGCCGACGTCGCGATGTACATGGCGAAAGAGGCCGGCAAGGGCCGCTACCAGGTGTTCGAGCCCGCGATGCACGACACCGCGCTCAAGCGCTTGGAACTGAAGGCGGACCTGCAGCGCGCCGTCGACAATCATGAGTTCGTCCTGCACTACCAACCGGTGATCGAGCTCGAGAGCGGCGCGATCGAGGGTATGGAGGCGCTCCTTCGCTGGGTCCACCCGCAGCGGGGCATCGTGCCGCCCCTGGACTTCATCCCGCTCGCCGAGGAGACCGGTCTCATCGTCCCGATCGGCCGATGGGTCCTGCGCGAGGCCTGCCTGCAGGCGCGCGACCTCCAGCAGCGCTACCCGACGAACCCGCCGTTGAGCATGGCGGTGAACCTGTCGGCGCGCCAGCTACAGCGTCCCGAGATCGTCGGCGAGATCGCCGAGGCCCTCATGGAGACCGGGATCGAGCCGTCGAGCCTGATCCTGGAGATCACCGAGTCCGTGATGATGCAGGATATGGACCTGTCGATCCAGCGTCTCGCCGAGCTGAAGGAGCTCGGTGTGAAGCTCGCGGTCGACGACTTCGGCACCGGCTACTCGAGCCTGAACTACATCCGCCGGTTCCCGGTGGACATCCTCAAGGTGGATAAGTCCTTCGTCGACGGCGTGAACCTCGGCGGCGAGGAGTCCGCGCTCACCGCCGCGATCATCGAGCTGGCCGGGATCCTCAAGCTGCGACCGGTCGCCGAGGGAATCGAGCGGGCCGATCAGCTCGAGAAGCTGCTCGACCTCAAGTGCGACCTCGGCCAGGGCTTCTACTTCGCCAGGCCGCTCCCGCTGGAAGGCATCGACGAGCTGCTCTCCGCGCGGCAGACCCTGGCGGGACGGGAGGACGAGCTCTCCTCCTAGGCGCTCGGCCGCCCCCAGGAGGGTTGCTCCTGTTGGGAACGCCGGTTCGGCCCTTCGGCCGGCCCGGCGTTCCCGCATTTCCGGCCTTTCGGCCGTGGCGCACCTACCCTGTAGCCTGGCACCATCGGGTTCCGTTGGTGCGGGGCCTTCCCGTACCATGCGGGTGAGGCTTCCTTGGGAGGGGCGACCGCACGATGTCGGCTGGGCGGATCCGCGTCCTGATCGCGGGCAACATCTACGTCAAGCGCGCCCTCGTGCGTCGGTTCCTCGAGGACGACGGCTACGAGGTCGTCGCCGAGGCCTTCGCCCGGAGCGACATCCTGCCCGCGATCGGTCGAAGCAGCCCTGACGCGATCGTCGTCGAGGACGAGCTCCTCGAGGAGGGGACGATCGCGCGGATCCGCGAGAGCGCACCCGACGCCAAGATCGTCGTGTTCACCTCGACACCGCCGGCGGCATCCGGGGCGGTCGTAGGCGCCGACGCGTACCTGGAGAAGGGCGTGGCTCTGGCGGCCCTGACGGCCCTGCTCGGCCGGCTGTTCGAGCCGGACCGTGCGCCGGTCGCGCTGGTCGGCGCGGAGGCCGCCGCCGCAGGGGCCGCGCCCGCGACCGGCGGAGGCGCGCCGGCGCGGTTGATCGCGATCGCCGGCGGCGCGATCCTCATCGTCGTCGGCCTGGTAGCGATGATCACCACGGGTGGGAACGGCACCGGGCCCGCACCGGCAGACACGACCGATCAGGCGGGCGGGACGGTGATCGCCGAGCCGGCCGAGGAGACCGAGCTCAACGATGCGTACC
This sequence comes from Actinomycetota bacterium, assembly GCA_035286545.1. Taxonomy (GTDB): domain Bacteria; phylum Actinomycetota; class UBA4738; order UBA4738; family HRBIN12; genus DASSJM01. The sequence continues at coordinate 1,783 of DATEDE010000241.1, forward strand.
TAGCCCTGGACCAGCTCGTCGCCGCGATCGAGGGCGGCAACTACGTGCTCGCGACGGTCGAGGCGCAGGCGCTGATGGACGCCCGCGAGGTAGCGTTCGCCGCCGGCTTCACCACGAGCGGCCTGGACGCCGAGGTCACCGCGCGGCTCACGGCGGTCGTCGTGGACATCCCGGCGGGCGCGGCCACGAATCTGCAGGCGATCGTGGGCGACCTGTATCCGGTGCTGCAGGACGAGTCCGAGCCGGGCGGCGGCTCCGACGTGGTGCTCGGAGGCACCGAGAGCAGCGATGATGGCGGCTCGACCGCCGGGAGCGGCGACACGACCACCGGTGGTGATGCTGATGGTGGTGGCGGTGGGGGTGTTGATACGGTCACGCTCGGCCCCGGCGACGGCAGGGACTGGGGCCAGTGGCACAAGGAGAACAAGGGCGTGGGCGGGCCCCCGCCGTGGGCGCATAGCCACCACAACAAGGCGGACAAGTAGCTACAGCGTGCTGCGGTAGCGAACCGTCGGCCGCATCTCGCAGTCGACGCGTTCGCTCGTCTCGGTGCCGTCCGGCTTCCAGCCCGCTATCTCGTAGAAGCGACGCGCCCGCTCGTTGGTCTCCAGGACCCAGAGCGTGGCCTCCGTGAACCCGCGCTCACGCAGGTCCCCCACCGCGTGCTCGAACAGCGCGCGCCCGAGCCCCGTCCCGACCTGCTCGGGGTCAAGGTAGATCGCGTACACCTCGCCGGTCTTGTCTTGCGCGTCGGCGTCCTCGCTCGGGCCGGTCACCGCGAACCCGATCACGCGCCCGCCCTCCTCGGCCACCCACGTGCGCCAGCCGGCGCGAGGCTCCTCGAGGGTGCGACGGTGCTGGTCGAGGCGGTCGTCCACCTTCAGGTCGTCGAGGTAGTCATCGGTCAGCTGGCCGCGGTACGCCGCCCGCCACGAGCCGACGTGCACCTCGGCGATCGCGCGTGCGTCCCTCGGCTCGGCCTCCCGGATGCGCATCCGGGAAGGGTACCGCGGGCTCAGGCCGCGCCGGCCTCGCGGGGGTGGAGCAGGCCGAAGAGGTAGCCGTCGACGAGCGCCTCCCATGAGGCCTCGATGATGTTCTCGGAGACCCCGACGGTGGTCCATCCGCGCTGGCCGTTCGAGGTGTCGATCAACACCCGCACCACCGCACCCGTGCCGTGGGTCTCGTCCAGCACGCGGACCCGGAAGTCCTCCAGCGTGATGTGCTCGAGTTCGGGGTAGTCGTTCGCGAGCGCCTTGCGCAGCGCGTTGTCGAGCGCGCCGACGGGCCCCTGGCCCTCCGCGCTCTCGATGTGGCGGGTGCCCTTCGTGATCACCTTCACGGTGGCCTCGGCGAGCGGCTGCTCCCTGTCGCCGACGCGCTCCTCGACGTGCACGCGGTAGCTCTCGATCTCGAAGAAAGGCTGCGTCCACCCGTCGGCGCGCCGCATCAGGAGCTCGAGCGAGGCGTCGGCGACCTCGAACGTGTACCCGCGGGCCTCGCGGTCCTTGATCTCGGCCAGGAGCTTCGGAACCGCGTCGCCGGCGAGCTCGACCCCGAGCTCCTCAGCCTTCATCCGGAGCGTGGCCGCGCCCGCGAGGTCGCTCGCCACCACGCCGCGACGGTTGCCGACCGTCTCGGGGTCCACGTGCTCGTAGGCCTTCGAGATCCGCTCCACCCCGCTCGCGTGTAGGCCCGCCTTGTGCGTGAACGCGTAACGTCCCGCGTAGGGCTGGCGCGAGTCGGGCGCGACGTTGGCGACCTCGGCCACGTAGTGCGCGACCTCGGTTAGGCGCTCGAGCGAGCCCTCGGGCAGGGCTTCGATGCCCATCTTCAGCATCAGGTTCGCTGCGATCGGGATCAGGTCGGCGTTGCCCGTGCGCTCGCCGTATCCGTTCACGACCGCCTGAACCTGGAGCACCCCGTGCTCGACGGCCACGAGCGAGTTCGCCACGGCGCACCCGGCGTCGTTGTGGACGTGGATCCCGAGCGGCGCCTCCACCTGTCCGCGCACGGCGTCCACCACGTCCGCCACCTGCTGGGGCAGCATCCCGCCGTTCGTGTCGCACAGGACGAGGCGCTCGGCACCGGCCTCCTCCGCCGCCCGCAGGACCCGCACCGCGAACGCCGGATCGCTGCGGTACCCGTCGAAGAAGTGCTCGGCGTCGAAGAAGACGCGCCGGCCGTGCGACCGCAGGAACTCGATCGAGTCGCGGACCATGGCGACGCCCTCCTCGAGCGCGGTCCGTAGCGCCTCGGTCACGTGGAGGTCCCAAGACTTGCCGACGAGGCACACGACCTCGGTCCCGGCGTCCAGCAGGTCGCGGAGGACCTGAGAGTCCTCGGGGCGCTCTCCCGCCTTGCGTGTCATGCCGAACGCCGTGAGCGACGAGTTCTTCCGCGTCTCCTTCGTCGCCAGGCGGAAGAACTCGGTGTCGCGTGGGTTCGCGCCGGGCCAGCCTCCCTCCACGTAGGGCACGCCCAGCTGGTCGAGCTTGTGCAGGATCCGCAGGCGGTCCTCGATCGAGTAGGAGAACCCGGTCCCCTGCGCCCCGTCGCGCAGCGTGGTGTCGTAGAGCTCGACCTTCACGAGCTCGCCCCCTCCACGACGAGATCGCCGACCTCGGAGGTCGAGAACCCCATCTCGCCGGCGCGCATCGAGGCCATCTTCGAGGTCGCCAGCCTGATCCCGCGGTCGATCCGCTCGGCCGCCGCGGCCTCCCCCAGCTGGGCGAGGAGCATCTGCGCCGCCCCGATCGCGGCGAGCGGGTTGATCGTGCCCCTTCCGATGTGATCGGGCGCGGTCCCACCGATCGGCTCGAACATCGAGACGCCCTGGGGGTTGATGTTGCCCCCGGCGGCGATGCCCATCCCGCCTTGGATCATCGCCCCGAGATCCGTGATGATGTCGCCGAACATGTTGTCGGTCACGATCACGTCGAACCGGGAGGGCTGGTCCAGGAAGTAGATGCAGGTGGCGTCGACGTGCACGTAGTCGCGCTCGACGCCGGGGTAGTCCGCGTCCCCGACCTCGTCCACGACCCGCTGGTAGAGGTCGCCCGCGAAGGTCAGCACGTTGGTCTTGTGCACGAGGGTCAGCTGGCGCCGGCGCTCCGAGCGCATCGCGAGCTCGAACGCGTACCGCACGATCCGCTCCACCCCGTGGCGCGTGTTGATCGACTCCTGCACAGCTACCTCGTGCGGTGTCCCCTTGCGGTGGAACCCCCCAGCGCCGCTGTACAGGCCTTCAGAGTTCTCGCGGACGACGACCATGTTCACGTCGTCCTCCGTGTGCGAGGGCACGAGCGTCTTCACCCCCGGGTACCGCACGATCGGCCGCAGGTTCACGTACTGGTCCAGCTCGAACCGGATCTTGAGCAGGAGGTCGCGCTCGAGTATCCCGGGGCGCACCCGCGGGTCGCCCACCGCGCCGAGCAGGATCGCGTCCAGGCCTCGCAGCGCCTCGAGATCCTCGTCGGGCAGGACCTCGCCGGTGCGCAGGAACCGCTCGGCGCCCAGGTCGAACTCGACGAGCTCGACCCCGAAACCGTCGCGGACCGCGTCGAGCACCTTCAGGGCCTCGCCGACGACCTCGGGCCCGGTCCCGTCGCCGCGGATCACCCCGATCCGGTGATTCACGGGGTCGGGTCCTCGGCACCCGTCGCCCTTGAGATCTGGAGCGCCCGGTTGACCGCAGCCAGGTACGCGCGCGCGCTGGCCTCGACCACGTCCGTCGCCACGCCGCGGCCGGTGACGCGCCGGCCCTCGACGTCGAGCTGCACCACGACGTCACCTAGAGCGTCCGTCCCGCCCGTCACCGCGCTCACGTTGTAGCTCACGAGGCGGCCCTCGACGCCGGCAGCGCGCTGGATCGCCCCCATGGCAGCGTCGATTAGGCCGTCGCCGATCGCGGACTCCTCGATCAGCTCCTCCCCGCGCTTGAGGTGGACCGTCGCCCGGGGCTGGAGGTGGGTACCGCCACCGACCACAACGGACTCGAGAACGAACGTGTCCTCCTCGGCCGAGCCGAGCTCCTCGGACACGATCGCCGAGAGGTCCTGGTCGGTGAGCTGGATCTTCCGATCGGCCAGCTCCTTGAACCGCGCGAACGCCCGGTTCAGGTGCTCGGGGTCCATCTGGATCCCGAGCTTCTCCAAGGCGTCGGCGAACGCGTGCCGTCCCGAGTGCTTGCCCAGGACCAGGCGGTTGCCCTCCAGGCCGATCTCGAGCGGGTCCATGATCTCGTAGGTCGCGCGGTTGGAGAGCACGCCGTGCTGGTGGATCCCGCTCTCGTGCGCGAACGCGCTCGAGCCAACCACGGCCTTGTTCGGCTGCACCGAGTACCCGGTGGTCATGCTCACCAGCCGTGAGGTCCGCACGATCTCCTTCAGGTTCAGCCCGTGCGAGACGCCCATCGCCTGGCGCCTAGTGCGCACGATCATCGCGATCTCCTCGAGCGAGCAGTTGCCCGCGCGCTCGCCGATCCCGTTGACGGCGACCTCGACCTGCCGGGCGCCGTTCACGATTCCCGCGAGCGAGTTCGCGACCGCGAGGCCCAGGTCGTTGTGGCAGTGGGTGGAGATCACGACCTGGTCCGGCACCGCCTCGCGCACCCTCCGTACGAGCTCGCCGAACTCGTGGGGCATCGCGTAGCCGACCGTGTCGGGCACGTTGATAGTGGTCGCGCCGGCGTCCACGGCCACCCGGAAGCACTCGAGCAGGAAGTCGAGCTCGGTGCGGGTGGCGTCCTGGGCGCTGAACTCGACGTCCTCGGTGTAGCCGAC